>DATDEV010000626.1:0-7718 GCA_036522995.1 Polyangiaceae bacterium | reverse complement strand
GAGGTCGCGTTCCTGCTCGGCTACTCCGAGCCCAGCGCCTTCCACCGCGCCTTCCGCCGCTGGACCGGCGCAACCCCGCAAGAGTTCCGGCTCCAGCACAGCGGCGCGCGCAGCCCCTGACGAGCCAGCTGCGGAATCGAGTGCGCTTCGGCGAAGCGCCTTGCCCACGAGTCGTGTCGTGTGGAGGTGAGGACCGGATTCGAACCGGCGTATAACGGTTTTGCAAACCGTTGCCTAACCGCTTGGCTACCTCACCGTAAGTGAACTTTTTCGAGAGAAACCTGAGTCGAGAGCGGGGGTGAAACCTCGGCTGGCGAGGGGGGTTGGGGAGAGCGGCGAATCCTACTCGCGAAAGGTCGCTCGTCAACGACAAGCGACGGCCGGCGCAGACGTGGGCCTATTTCCCGAGTTTGAGGGCCAGGCCCTCGCTCGCGACCATGACGCGGGTGGCCTTGCCTTCGGACTTTATGTAGCTCTGGCTGGTCTCGCCGATCAGGTCGAGGGCGCTGTCGCTGCGCTCGGGATCGTGGTGGAAGAGCGCCAGCTGCGCGGGCTCGGCCAGCACGCCGAGTCGCAGCACTTCTGTGACGACCGAATGACCCCAGCCGAGCTTGCCCGGCATGTCCTCGGCCAGGTACTGCGAATCGTGGATCAGCAAATCCACACCGTCGGCGAAGCGCGCCAGCTCGTCGATGCTCGTCTTGGGATTTTCGGCGTACAGCTCGTTGTCCGTCAGGTACGCGACCGAGGTGCCGTCATCGTCGTCGATGCGGAAGCCCTGCGCGCCGCCGGGGTGATTCAGCTGAATGCGTCGGACGGTGCCCGAACCAATCCGCCACTCGGCCTTTTCGGGTCGCGCCAGCTCGAGGCGCGCCGGGATGTCGTCGACGCTGACCGGGAAATGGATGTCGTTGAAGATGTTGCGCTGGAACAGCTCCTGCGCGTCGTTGGCGAGCGGGTAGACGAACAGATGTGTGTCGCGCCGGTAAAGCGGCGAGAAGAACGGCAGCCCTAGCACGTGATCCCAGTGCGTGTGCGACAGCAGCAAATGGACAGGCGTGGAGCGACCGCGCTTGAGAAGCTCGTTACCGAGCGCCCGCATGCCCGTGCCGGCGTCGAGCACGAGCGTCGAATCATCCGACAAGCGCACCTCCACGCACGACGTGTTGCCGCCGTAGCGCACCGTGTTCGGGCCAGGTGCCGGGACCGACCCGCGAACGCCGTAAAAGGTGACCTGCATCAGCCGCCTGACTCTAACAAGATCCCTGCCCGGCCCGAAATAGCGGACTGAAAACCGCCCTCCAGCCCCGATCAGCGGGCAAGACCACCTCAGGAGGTGACGGGAGGCAGTAACTAGGGGTAGCGTTCAAGCTCATGTCCGTGCTGGCACCGGGCTTGCTCGTCGCTTCGCCACCGCCCGGTGATCCGAACTTCGACCGTTCGGTCGTGCTCTTGGCGGCGCACGGGCCGGAGGGCGCCTTCGGCTGGATCATCAATGGGCGAGAGCTCATGACCCTGCCCGAGCTGCTCATGCGCTCGCAGGTCTCCGAAGCGCCCCCGGACCTATCGTGCTCGGTGCGCATCGGCGGTCCGGTGTCGCCGGAGCAGGTGTGGCTCGTCTACCGGAGCGACGAGCGCTTCGTCGATCACGAGGGACAGTTCGACGTCGGGACCGGCATCACCGCCACCGCGTCGCGCAAGGTGCTGGAAACCATCGCCGCCGGGACAGTGCCCAAAAGCTTGATCGCCCTGGTCGGCTATGCCGGCTGGGCGCCGGGCCAGCTCGAGAACGAGATCCGCATCGGCTCCTGGCTGCCGATCGACGTCGTGCCCGATCTGGTGTTCGAGACCGAGCGCGAGCTAGCCTGGACCGCTGCCTACGGTCGCGTCGGGACAACGCCGATCGCGTTCACGACCCGCACTGTCGGCTCTGCCTGAGCCGAGCTACTGAGCGTTGGTGACGAGCGGCACGAACACGCAGCCTTGGCCGGCGCGATAGTGAAGCGTGCCCTTGTCGTCGCGCTCGCAGGTCACCAAGACCTGCGTTTCACTGCGACCGACCGGCATCACCAGCCGCCCGCCCTCGGCCAGCTCGGCTAGCAGCGCCTCCGGGATCGCGGCCGCTGCCGCCGAGACCAGAATCCGGTCATAGGGTGCATGCTCGGGCAGGCCGAGCGCGCCGTCCCCCTCCTGCAAGATCGGCTCGGTGATACCGAGCGAGCGCAGCGTTTCGCGGGCGCGCACGAGCAGCTCGGGGTGTCGCTCGACGCCGAACACCTCGCAGCCGAGCTGCGCCAAGAGGGCCGTCACGTAGCCCGACCCCGACCCGATCTCGAGCACGCGGTGCCGGGGCGCGCAGTCGAGCTCGGCCAGCATCAACGCCACCATCGAGGGCTGGCTGATGGTCTGCCCCAAGCCGATGGGCAGGGCCGTGTCCTCGTAGGCGCGGCCAAGTAGCTCGGCGGGCAGGAACGCCTCGCGCGGAACGCGCTGAAAGGCTTCCAGAATCCGCACGTCGGTCAGCCCCGTGCTGCGCGCGATGCGTTCCCGGAGCTCGCTGGCTGCGTCGGTCGGAGCGAGAGCCATGTTAGTCTCGGATGTAGGCCCTCTCCTGGAGCCGTGCAATGGTCAGGCCGTGAAGCGTCGAATCGTCTCGATCCTGGCCCTGACGCTCGGGGCATGGTCGCTCAGTCAGGCCCGCGTGCCGCTGGCGGAGGCGGAGGCGACCCCCAGCCGTGGCTGCCCGAGCGAGATGGCCCGCATCGGTCAATACTGCATCGATCGCTGGGAGTTGAGCGGTGTCGACAAGACCACGGGTGAGGCACTATCGCCCTACTACCCGCCGTCGCCGGCGCTCACCAACGAGGTTTGGCGAGGCTGGCTCACCGAACGTGGAGAGCTGGGCGAGCAGGCGGCGCGCGCCATGCCGCTGCCGCCACTGAGCGAGCTGCAGCGCAACGGGCGCTTCGAGATCAAGGCGGTGTCGCGCCCGGGAGTCATCCCCCAAAGCTACCTGTCGCAAGTGCTGGCGCGGCGCGCCTGCGAAAACGCGGGCAAGCGGCTGTGCACTCAGGACGAGTGGCTGAACGCTTGCAAGGGCAAGGCGGGGCGCAAGTACCCGTATGGTGAGAGCTATCGCCTGGGAGTTTGCAACGTGTACCGCTTCATCCACCCGGCCGCGGTGCTTCACGGATCGGCCTCGCTCGGGCACCGCGATCCGCGCTTGAATCTCGTCTACGAGGGCGAATCACCGCTACTGCGCAAGACCGGCGAGACCTCGGCTTGCGCCTCGCGCTGGGACGACGAGCGCGCGTACGACATGGTCGGCAACGTCGACGAGTGGGTGGAAGAGGGCATGTTCCTGGGCGGCTTTTACGCGCGCTCCACCACTCAGGGCTGCGAAGCCAAGGTCAGCGTGCACACGCCCATCTATTACGACTACAGCACGGGCGCGCGCTGCTGCATGAGTGCGGAGTAGACGGCGCGCCGCTCAGGCCGAGCCCGCTCCGCCCAGGAGTTGAACCAGCCGCGCCAGCGCCCCGTCGAGCTCTCCCGCGATGCGCTCGGCGTTGTCGAGCTCGGCCCAGCGCGACCAGGAAAGGACCACCAGCCGCTCGGCCTCGCCGGTCGGCGAGGGCAGCGTGCGAAAGGTGATGACGGAGTAATTCGCCTCGTCCCAGCGCAAGGCCAGGTCGCGCCCCTCCGTGTGAGCCAGGACCACGCCGCTCATCGTGCCGCCACCGCTGAGCGCGATGCGATAGCGCGAGCCCACGACACCGAGCGGCGCGCCGGCGCGGCCCAGCCAAGCGCCCAGCGCGTCGGGCAGCGTGAAGAAAGCGTGCGCCGATTCGGCTGTGGTCCGGGCCGGTCTGACCAGCCACACCGTCTCGCGCTCCTGGCCGGCGTAGCGATCCAAGTAATGGGCGAGCGTGCCCAGCGCCAGCCGCCACGAAGACTCGGTGCCGAGCTCCTCGTCGTCCTCGAACGGCGCCGAATGGGAGAGCTCGACCTCGCCTTCCCTCACCTCGAAGCGCACGCGCGAATCGCCGTGCCCGAACACGATGCGCCGCCCCTCCAGCAGCTCCAGTACGTCGAGTCGGATCGAAACGCCCAGGTCTGGCCAGCCCAGCCCGAGCTTCTCGCCCGCCTGCACCACGCCGGTGACTTTGTCCGCCTGCCAACCCGCGATTCCAGAGGGAGTGGCACACGCCACCCACAGTGCATCGAGGGGGGCCAGGATCTTTTGAGAAATTCGGATGGTTCGCACGGGCGCCGCTCCCGAGTAGCACAACCCCGGGCGGCCGCGTAAAGTCAGGCTGAGAGCGCGCCGGACTGCATGGATCACCAGCGAAAGAGCGGCGAACGCTGGCGCAAGCCAGCCACACGGCTGGCGCTGCTCGGGGCCGCGTGGGGCGCGCTGGCGACAGCAGCCTGCGCTGCCGATCGACCCGAGCACGCCAGCGGCGCTGCGCAGTCGATCACCGGCGGCAACTTCGACCTGTCGCACTCGAACGTGTTCTTGCTGGCCGCGCGCGACGGCGACCGAGTGGGGCTCTGCACCGCGACGCTGCTCGCGCCGAACCTGCTGCTGACCGCCCGGCATTGCGTCTCGCCCTCGTCGCATGAGGTCGTGCGCTGCGGCAGAGCCGCGCTCGGCGAGCCCTTTCCGGCATCGGCGTTCTTTGCCACCAACGATGCGGAGCCGAGCGACGACAGTCGGGTGTTCAAGGCGCTGGCCGTGGAGGTGCCGGGTGAAGGCGCCGACACCTGCGGCTACGACATCGCGCTGGTGGTGCTCAGTGAAGGGGTGCCAGCCGAGGTCGCAGTGCCGGCAGTGCCGCGCATCGATCGCGCGGTCGCGCCAGGCGAAACCTACACGGCGGTCGGCTACGGGGTGGACGCTGCGGGTGAAACCAGCGGCAGGCGCATGCAGCTCGGCGGCCTGCTGGTGTCGTGCGAGCCGGGCGCCTGCGACGCCACCGTCATCAAAGCGACGGAGTTCCTGGGCGACAGCGGCGTCTGCTCGGGTGACTCGGGCGGTCCCGCGCTGGACGAGGACGACAAGGTGGTGGGTGTCGTGTCGCGCGGTGGCCCCGACTGCACGACGCCGATCTACGGCTCGATCACCGGCTGGAGCGATTTCATCATCCGCGTCGCCAGCCAGGCTGCCGAGCTCGGCGGGTACGAAGCGCCGTTCTGGGTCACGAGCGGCAGCAGCGAGCCGCCCGCCCTCGGCGCACCGAGCGAACCCCGCCTGCGCGACAGCAGCTGCGCACTGGGATTGGGCGCCCGCACGCCGAGCGCAGCCCACGCATGGTGGTTGCTCGCAGCGCTGGCGGTGCTAGTTCGTCGTCGACACTGACGTGAAGCTGCCCCTCTCCGTCCTCGATCTGGTTCCCGTCGGCGAAGGCGTGACCAGCGGTCAAAGCATCCAGCACAGCTTGCAGCTGGCCCAAGAGCTGGATCGGCTGGGCTTCGTGCGCCTGTGGTACGCCGAGCACCACAACATGCCGGCGATCGCCAGCACGACGCCGGCGCTGATGATCGCGCTCGCGGCGCAGCAAACGCGGCGCATCCGCGTCGGAGCCGGTGGGGTGATGCTGCCCAATCACGCGCCGCTGCAGGTCGCCGAAACGTTCAAGATGCTCGAGTCCCTGCATCCGGGCCGCATCGATCTGGGGCTGGGCCGCGCCCCGGGCACCGATCAGGTCACCGCGCTGGCGCTGCGTGGCTCGCGCGAAGCGCTGCTGGCCAATGATTTTCCGGAGCAACTGACCGAGCTGATGGAGTTTGGCTGCGGCGTGCGCCAGCAGCATCCGTTCGTCGGCGTCAGTGCGTTCCCGGATGACGTGCAGCTGCCGCCGATCTGGCTGCTCGGCTCGAGCGACTTCAGCTCGGCGCTGGCGGCGCGGCTCGGCTTGGGCTTCGCCTTCGCGGCGCATTTTAGCCCCGATCGTCCGGATCGTCCGATGCTGGGTTATCGCGACGCCTTCCGGGCCGGCGCGCTGGATACGCCGCACGCCATCCTGGCGGTATCGGTGGTGTGCGCCGAAACCGAGCCCGAAGCCCAGCGACTGGCCAGCAGCATGCAACTGTCGTGGGTGCGCCTGCGCTCCGGGCGACCCAGCAAGATCCCCTCGCCCGAAACGGCGCTGAGCCACCCCTACACCGCGCAGGAGGCGGCCGCGGTCGACGCCTATCGCCACTTGCAAATCGTCGGCACCCCGGCCAGCGTGTGTGAACGCATCGAGTCACTGGCCGCGCGCACGCGCGCCGACGAGGTCATGATCACCACCGTCACCCACGACCCCGCAGCGCGCCTACGCTCCTATCAGCTGCTCGCCGAAGCCTTCGCGCTCGCCGATCGGGCATGAGCCCGCGACGACTCGAGCTTTTGCGCGAGCACCAGAGCGCCTTGCGGCGCTGCCGCAGCTGCTCCGAGATGCAGGGCCCGGTGGTGGTGGGGCCACCCGTGCTGTCCAAACTGCTGCTGGTGGGACAGGCGCCGGGTGACCGCGAGCCACTCCTGGGGCGCCCCTTCGCCTGGACGGCTGGCAAGCAGCTGTTCAAGTGGTTCGCCGAGCTGGGCGTGGACGAGGCCACGTTCCGAGCCCGGGTCTACATGGCTGCCACGTGTCGCTGCTTCCCAGGCAAGCAGCCGCGCGGCGGCGACCGCGTGCCCTCCCTCGAGGAAATCGAGCGGTGTCGCCCCTGGCTCGAACGCGAGCTCGAGCTGCTCCGGCCCGAGCTACTGGTGCCCATCGGCAAGCTCGCCATCGCGCGCTTCTTGCCGAGCCAACCACTGATCGAACAGATCGGACGGCTCCATCACACGCGCCACGCAGGCCGCCGCATCGATGTGCTGCCCTTGCCGCATCCATCCGGCGCGTCCACCTGGCCGCGCACCGAGCCCGGCAAGACGCTGACGCGGCGCGCGCTCCACCTGCTGGGCGAGCACCCGGTCTGGCGCCGGCTGTTCGAACGCGGTAAGCGTTCGCCCCTCGATGACGGCGATTAGGCAGCTTGCTTGGGCGTTTTGCGCGGTGATGGTGGCGGCGTGCGGCTCCAAGCCGGCGCTCAGCCCGCAGGCGGCCGCGGTGGTGGTCAGCGAAGCCGCACCACCGAGCGGCTTCGTCTCCGTGAAGGAGCTGCGGGTGACGAGCGGCAAGGGCTGCGGCGTGCTCGGCGAGCGGGGCAGCGTCGAGGACGGCTACGACAAGCTGCGTGTCGAGGCTGCGCAGCTCGGCGCCGGCTACGTGCAGGTTTCGTTCGTGCAGAAGCCGCCCGTCAGTCATCAGTGCATGCAGCACGAGCACAAGCTCGGCGGCGTCGCCTTCCGTGCGCCGGCGGCCGCGAAAGCGCCCGTGGCCGCCGCGCCCGTCGCCGCGCCAGCGCCGCCTCCCCCTGCGCCCGCACCCCTGTGCGTTCCCGGTGCAACCCAAGCCTGCCTGGGCAGCGGTGCCTGCCAGGGCGCCCAAGCCTGCCGCGAAGACGGCAAGGGATACCTGCCGTGCGACTGCGGCCCCGCAGCGGCCCCGACACCCGCGCCCGCGCAGGCTCCAGCGCCCGCTACGAAATAGGGGCTGCCGCTTCGCAGCTCGCCTGCAGAAGCTGCCGTTCGGTGACGGGTCGAGCTGGGCGCTCGGGGGGGACGCGAGTGTGCAGCGCTCAACGCGAGACGCGGAATGCGAGACGCGGGACGCGCGACGCGGGATTCG
>DATDEV010000625.1:0-2697 GCA_036522995.1 Polyangiaceae bacterium | reverse complement strand
CGGCCTCGCGTAGCGGTATGGTTTGGCTCCGAGGTACAGCGGCAGCGACTCCTCGAAGCGATGCTGCCAGTCCTGTTTGAAGCCCAAGAAGTCGAGATAGAACTCGCGCGCCTTGACCTCGTCGAACATGCGCAGAAGCGGGATGCAACGCCCGAGCAACATGCGGCCAGGCTAGCCTGACGCCAGGAAGGACAACAGCGCGTCGTTGGAGATGGAAACGTTCAGCTCCGTCAGCGCGAGGTGGTGCAACGCGCGTTCATCGGCGCAGCTGAGGGGCGCGCTGCGCAGTTGATCGGCGAGCTGGCGGCGGTAAGAGAGGCAGTCGCCGAGCGACGATTGGAAGAGCTCGGCGCGCTTGGCGCGAATCAGCGCAAGCAGGGTGGGCGACGCCTCGGCGTAAGCGCGCACTTGCTCGAGCAGGAAGCGCGCCAGAGGCGCCGGCATCTCACTCGAATCGCGCACGTCGTAGCGCGGAAACTCGTACACCTGCTTGGGGACTCTGAACGACGTCTGGTCGAAGCTCGACTCGCAGCTCTGGAAAATCTGCGTCGTCGGCACCAGCACGACGCGCGCCGGCCCAGAGAGAGCGCGCGGCGCCCAGCCCGCGATGACGTGATTCCAGGTCGGATAGAACAGCCCCACGCCGCGCACGCCCAAACGGCGCGCGGTGATCGCGAACAGTGCCGTGATCTCGTCACACTCGGCGACGGCCGTGACATCGCTGAAGCTCTGCTGAGGCGGCCTCGTGCGCCAGGCTTTCCAGATCTGGAGCGACGAGGGCTCCTGGTCGGTGATCTGCCAGCGCAATCGCCACCACCCGCCATCGCGCGTGGCCTCGAACGCGCGCCACAAGCGCTTGAAATCCGCCCTCAGCCCCGGCTCCTCCGCGTCCACGCCGTGTCGCGCGGTGAATGCCACGTACTCGGGCTCGAGCGCGCTGCCGTCCAGCGCATCGATCTGAGCGCCGAGCGCGGCCCAGAAGTCGCCGAACGTTGGACGCTCCGGCAAGGCGGCCAGCGGCGGCGCCTCAGCGGCAGTGCAAGGGCGCCGCGTCTCTGCCCGCGCCAACGCCGGTGTCCCGCCAAGCAGCAGCACGGCCAACCACAAGACCCATTTACCGAGGCTCACCCCTGCCCATCGCGCGGGCGGGGCGCAGTGTGACTACGGTTTCACCACCAGCGCGATAGATTCGGGTTCGGCCACCAATCGACGGCCCGAATGAAAGTCGCGACCTCGACCTCCGCACCGCCCTACGACAACTCCAGCTTGCTGGCCGTCGAACTTCGGCCACTCCGAATTCTGTTCGCTCCCGCCCGACGTGCTCGCCAACGCCGACGTGCTGTGCGAGTGGGCCTTCGGCTACGTGAAGCCCTAGCGTCGCAACTGCCTTCAGTTTCCGACTGGTGGCAGCAATACCGCCGTATTCTGCGCAGAAACGACGCGCCAGCCCTCGGCGCGGAGCTGCCAGACGTACTTCATGCGCGTGCGCAGAGCGCCGTCAGCTTCGGTGGGTCGAATGCCTGGCGGCAGCCGATCGTAGCCGCGCAGGGCGTAGTCGGTTTCGGCCACGGCGGCGCCCTTGGCGAGCACCCGCACCTGGCGCACCGTCACCTCGACTCGAGTGCGCGCGAAGATGCCCGAAAAGATCTCGGCGTGCCGCCGTTCAATCTCCGGACGCCCCTGCAGCAACGTGCCCATGATGTTCACGAACTCCGCGTCCTCGGCGAAAGGAGCTACCCATGCCTTGGCATCATGCTGGTTCCAAGCTTGGGCTTGCTGTGCCAGCGCTCGACGGATCGAGGCATCGGCGGCGGCCGTCTGATCCGTCGAACCTTCACAGGCCAGCAGGGGGCCCGTCAGCAGCAGTAGCGCCAGGGAGCGACGGTCGAGCATGAGCTGCTCTATCAGAGAAAACGCGCCGCCGTCTCGTCCGCCGCTAGCTCAGGGGTCCAGTCCCAGCCCCCGCCTCAGCGAGTAGTTGAGGCGCATGCCGAGCGTGACCACGTCGTCGGCGCGCACGCCTGTCGCGTCGCGGGTCTGCCCCGTGCGTCCTTCGAGGTAGACGAACGAGCTCGATTGCTTATCGAAATTCCAGCGCACGCCGCCCAGCACATCGCGCGTACCGTAGTTCGGGTCGACGAAGTCGCTGTCGAGGTGGCGTGGGATCGCGAAGTCGAACCCGCCGTAAGGCATGAAGCCGCTGGCGAAGCGGTAGCCGACGAACAGCTCGTCGCCGAGCGTGTCATACGCCACCGTCGCCGAGTCGGTCAGCACGAACTCGTGATTCCGGGTCCAGGTGCCGATCGTCGAAATCAACCACGCTCCGTCGTCGAACGTGAAGCCCCCGGTCAGCGCCTTGGCATTACCGTGGTCGTAGCCGACGATGACTTGATTGAGGTCCAAAAAGGCGTGTGAGTAGGCCACGCCGGCGCGCAAGCCATGACCGCAGTCGAAGACGAGCGAACCCCCGAGTCCGTCCACCACGCGATCGCGTGTATCCAAGAACTGCGCCTGCACGCCCAGCTTGAGTGGGCCGAGCGCCACGCGGTAAATCAGCGCGTCGTTGGCTCGCCCCTCGCCCGTCTGGCCGCCGTCGGTGCCAGCGTTGAAGGTCGAGCTGCCCTTCGCGCCGAACACGGCCCAGATGTCGTTCCACCCGGACACGTCGTAATAGACGCCCCACTGCTTGCCGAGCGT
>DATDEV010000624.1:0-2480 GCA_036522995.1 Polyangiaceae bacterium | reverse complement strand
CCACCACCATCACGCTGAACACGCCGACCCAAGCGTAGAAGAGCAGCCCGAGCAGCAGCGCGCCGGTGCCGGCCTTGACGGCTGCCAGGCCCATCAACGCGTAGAACAGCAGCAGCTGCACCCCGAACATCAGCGAAACGCCAATCACCAGCTTGATGCGCGGCAGGCGATCGACCAGCCTGCTGTACGCGGGCACCAGACCGAACAGCAGCAGCGCGATAGCGCCGCTCATGTACGATTTGTATTCGGCCCCTTCGCTGGTCGCGAGGATGAGCGATTCGCGTACCGGCTTGACCAGGTAGTACGCGGTGAGCAGCAGGAATACATTCGCGGTGAGCAGCAGCGCCGTGATCGCCTCGCCTTGCTTGACCTCGGTGATGGGGCGCAGCGCCCGCGAAAGCCAAGCAGGTTCGGTGGTTTGGACCATCGGTTGGCGCACCATAACTCATGGGACACCCGCCGGGCTGTAGCAAGCGGTCACAGTTCGTCACGCTGCCGCGATGACCCTGAGTCGCCATGGTAATGCTTGCTCCCTCGAAACCCATGAAAGCCCGGCTCGCCGACCCGTCCTTGCGGCGTGACTTGGAGGCGGCGGTCCGCCGACGCGTCCGAGGCGACGAGGCTCAAGACGTGGTTCAGGCGACGTTTGCGGACGTGCTGGCGGCGCCGCGAGTGCCCGAAGATAGCGAGGAATTTCGGCGCTTCGTGTTCGGCGTGGCTCGGAACAAGGTGTTCGACCACTTCCGGCGCCAGAAGCGGCAGGCGGAAGGCCTGGACGAAAGCGAGACAGCTGGCCCCGAGGCGCCCTTGTCGGAGCGCGACATTCTGCGCTGGGCGGAGGGCGAGCTGCCCGACTCGGAATCCAAGCACACGTTCGAATGGATGCTGCGCGAGGGCGACGGCGAAAAGCTCGAGCACATCGCCCGCGACGCCAAGCTCCCTGCGCCGCGCGTGCGTCAGCGCGTGTCACGGCTGCGCCGCTTGCTGCGCGAGCGCTGGGCTGCTGAGCTCACGTTGGCAGGGCTGGCCCTGTTGCTGTGCGCGGGCGGAGCCTACTACTGGCTGGCGCGCGACAAGAATCCGCACGACGTAGTCGAGCGCGAGCCCCTGCGGCCGCTGCCGTCCGCCGAGCGCGTGCCCGCGCCGAGCCGCCCGGCAGGCAGCACCGAAGCCATGCCTGCGCCATCTGCCAACGCGCTGCCCGCGCCATCTACTAGCGCCTTGCCCACGCCGAGCGCGGTGCCGAGCGCAACGCCCTTGCCCAAGGCCAAGCCGCGTCCGAAGGCGACGAGTGAGAGCTCGCAGCTGTCGCCCGGTCCGCAGAAGAAGAGCGCGCCGAGCAAAGCGAATGCGTTCGACCTCTCCAACGAGCCTGCGCAGAGCGCCAAGTAGCGCGTCACGCGTCACACTGCGCCTCACTCCGCGATGATCGCAGTGAGGCGCTGCTAGCTCGCAGCATAACTCTTAGGGGTTATCTGATGCCCTTGGGTCGGGTTGGCTGCTTCGTGCGCAGCGCCTTCTGAACCTCGGCTCGGCCGAAGAAGGCTCGTCATGAAGCGTTCGTGTATGCGCCGATCAGGCGCCAGGGCGAAGGTGTGTCTGTCAGTTGCGCTGCTGGGATTTCTGCTGCCTCAAGGCGCTCGCGCCGCGCCGCTCGAGTTGTTGGAGAACGACGACGGCGAGCCGGGTGTGATCGTCTATCCGGCCAGGGCGCCCGGCGCGCATGCCGTCACGGTCGTCTTGCACGGCATGTGCAGCGAGCCGGTGCGTGCCTGTCGGCACTTTGCGGAGCAGGTGACGGCGAGCCAGCATCTGATCTGTCCGCGCGCGAGTCGCCGTTGTGACGGGGGCGGCTCGATCTGGCCGCAGCTCGGCTTCGCGGCGCAAGTGGAGCGAGCGGTGGCGCGCGGCGAGGCAGCGCTGGCCGGGCGCGTCGACGACGCTCCCGGGCGCACCCTGATCGGCTACTCGCTCGGCGCGTTTCGCGCGCTCGAGCTGGCCGAGCACGGGCGAGCGGGGCCAGGGCGCTACCCGCGGCTGATGCTGATCGGCGCCAAGATCCTACCCAGCCCTCAGCGCTTGCGTGAAAATGGGGTCGAGCGCCTGCTGCTCAGCGCCGGCGCCTGGGACATGATGCACGACCACATGCGGCGCGAGGCGCGGCGGCTGAACCGGGCGGGCTTCGAAACGCGCTTCTTGGGCCTGGGCCCGGTGGGTCACGGGTTTACGCCGAGCTTTGCGCAATACCTGCCGGAGGCGCTGCGCTGGCTCGAGGCAGGGCAGGCGCCAGAAAGCTGAGCCTACGCGGCCGCTTCACGCTACTTGATAGGTGTGGCCCGGCTAGCAGCGCGAACTCTTGGAGCGTGGGCGCTCTCGGCCCCGCTGGCCGGGTGTTGCCTGCTGGCGGGCTGCGATGGCGAGCGCGCGCCCGGCTCGCCGGCAGCCGCAGCTGGCGGCGGGGGAGCCGTTCCGCCCTCTTC
>DATDEV010000623.1:0-4135 GCA_036522995.1 Polyangiaceae bacterium | reverse complement strand
TAGCGCCCGGCCCGCCGCGCCGAGCCCGGCACGCGTCCCGCCGCACAAGGTGCGACGCCGTATCCTGATCGCCGACGACAGCCTGGATACGCTGGAGTCGACCGCCACCATGTTGCGTCTGGCGGGCAACGACGTGTTTCTGGCCCACGATGGCCTCGACGCCGTGACGCGCGCCGAGCAGCTGCAACCGGACGTCGTGCTGATGGATCTGGCGATGCCGGAGCTCGATGGTTACGAGGCCACGCGCCGCATTCGCAGCCAAGACTGGGGCCGCGGCATGGTGGTGATCGCCCTCACCGGGCTGGGGCGAGAAACCGAGAGGCGGCGGGCCCAGGCGGCTGGCTGCGACGAGCATTTGGTCAAGCCGGTTTCGCTGGAGTCGCTGCTCGAGACCATCGACGAGCTGTGCAGCCGGCCCTCCGGCGCCCGCTTGCGTTCGGCCGCCGTCAAGGCACCCGCAGGCTCAGGCTCAGCGTGAGCTCGGTGCGCGGCGTGGGGTCGCGAAAAGCGTCTTCCTCGCGGCCGGGCATCAGTCGAGCGGCCACGAGACTGGCGCTCCGGCGTCGAGCTCCGGCTCGCTCGCGGGCAGCGAGGTTGCGGGCGGGCCTGCCGGCAAGCTCGCGCTCGAGCCACGCCACCACGGGCTGGGCTCGCTCGCGCGACTCGGCTCCACGCAGTCGCCCAGCCGCGGCATGAGCAGCGGCACACCAGCGCCGAGCTCGAGCAGCCGTTCAGCCGGCTCGTCCCAGTCGTGCATTGCCAGGTTGAAGGTGCCCCAGTGCACGGGCAAAAAGCGTGCACCTCCGAGCAGCTCGAAGGCCTTGAGCGCGTTGTCGGGTCCGAGGTGGATGTCGCCCCACGCGGGATGAAACGCGCCCACCTCGAGCGCGACCAGATCGAAGGGCCCGAGCTTGTCCCGGATGCTGGCGTACTCGGTGGTGAGACCCGTGTCGCCGCTGAAGAAGAAGGCATGCCGCTCGCCTCGCACCACGAACGACGACCAAGCCGTGGTGTTGCGCAGGCCCGGAGCGCGCCCGGAAAAATGCTGCGAAGGCGCTGCCGTCACGCGAGCCCGACCGCCCGCCACCGCTGCGCTCTCCCACCAGTCGAGCTCGGTGATGCGGCTCGCGTCGATGCCCCAGCCCTCCAGGTGAGAGCCGACCCCGAGGCCGGTGTAGAACGGCACGTCGCGCTTGGCGAGCTCCAGAATGGTCGGGTAGTCGAGGTGGTCGTAGTGGTCGTGCGACACGATCACCGCGTCGAGCTCGGGCAGCTGCTCGAGCTTGATCGGGACGGCATGAAAGCGCTTGGGCCCGGCGAAGCCGACGGGTGAGACGCGCTCCCCCCACACGGGATCGGTGAGCACGCGCACGCCGTCGAGCTCGACCAGCAGCGTCGAATGCCCCAGCCAGGTCACCCTCAGCCCCGTCTCCGGAGCGCGCTGCCAGCCGGCTCTCGGATCGAGCATGGGCAGCGGCGCCTGGGGCACCCGCCGGCCGCCTGGGCACAGAAAGTCGGTGATCGACGGCATCTCGCCGCCCTTGAGCCCGGGCAGGATGGGGTGCAGGTTCTGGAATTCGCCGTCGCGATAGCGCGGCGACCCCTGCATGCGTTCGAGGCGCGCGCCGCTCGGCTGCCGGCCAAACGGAGTTCTCATACCTTTGGGAGCCTCGGGTGGGGCGCGACAACGGCCCCGCTGCAACCTAACGCCGCGCCCCCAAAACCGGAAGCGACCGGCCTCGCGATTGGCATTTTTGCTCAGAAATTGTGGCGAGTCGCAGCGACGAGCTGCTGAAGTCTCACTGTCACGGCCGCGAAACGTGGCCCGCCCTACCCCACTAGGTGAGTCCCGAGGAGCTATGGCGCAAAGTTCGGCACGACGTTCGTTTCACGGTCCGCTGCAGGCATCGCTGTCCGCTGGTGCGCGGAAGGTCGAGCCCAAGGCTCCGCTCGAGCTCGTCCCCGATCCACCCCGCGCCAGCGCCATTGGCCGTGCGGTGCTGCTTGCCGCTCGCGAAAATGCGCGCAGCACGGGAGCGCGCGAGCGTGTGCTGGCCGGTGTGCTGTCTGCGCTCAAATGCCTCACCGGCTCGTCGTGAGCAGCGTTTCCTAACGACGCAGCGTGCTTGGCCACGATTTTGCTGCGGAGCCATTCGGGCATCAGGCAACATCGGCCTGAACGATGGGTCACGTACCGCTTCTGGACGAGCTGGCGATCGTAGCGGCGCTGGCCGTGGCGGTGACGGTGCTGCTGTCGCGTCTCAAGTTGCCGACCGTCGCGGGACTGCTGGCTGCCGGTGCCCTGCTTGGGCCCTATGGCTTGCGGCTGGTGAAGTCGCAGCACGCCATCGAGGTGCTGGCCGAAGTGGGGGTCGTGCTGCTGCTGTTCTCGATCGGCCTCGAATTCTCGCTGGCCCGGCTGCGCGACATCCTGAAGCAGGTGGCGCTGGGCGGCGCGCTGCAGGTGGGGCTCACCACGGGCGTTACCACGGCGATCGCGGTGGCGTTCGGGCAGCCGCTGGGGCGAGCGGTCTTCTACGGCTTTGCGTTCGCGCTATCGAGCACGGCCATCGTGCTGCGCTCGCTCGCCGAGCGGCGTGAGCTCGACGCGCCCCACGGCAAATTCATCGTCGGTACCCTGATTTTCCAGGATTTGTGCGTGGTCCCGATGGTGCTCATCGTGCCGCTGCTGGGCGCGTCGGGGCCGATGGGCGACGCCGCCCTGGGCATCGGGCTGGCGCTCGGCAAGGCGACGCTGGTCGTGGTCGGCACGGTGCTGGTCGCGCGCTTCGTGGTACCCAAGATCCTGGGCTGGGTGGACGCGAGCCGCAGCCGCGAAGTGTTCTTACTCGCCATCCTGGCTTTATGCATCGGCACCGCCTGGCTCACGTCGATGGTGGGGCTGTCGCTGGCGCTGGGCGCCTTCTTGGGTGGCATGGTGGTGGCCGACACCGAGTACAGCCACCGCGCGATGGGCGACATCTTGCCGCTGCGTGACGCGTTCGTGAGCGTGTTCTTCGTCTCGCTCGGCATGCTGTTCGACGTGCGCCTGGTGGCGGCGCAGCCGCTGCTGGTCGGCGGGTTGCTGCTGGGCTTTCTGCTGGGCAAGGGTGTGCTGGCGACGATTTCGGCCATGGCCATGCGCTTTCCTTCACGCGTCGCCTGGCTGTCTGGCGTGGGGCTAGCCCAGTTCGGCGAGTTCGGGTTCGTGCTGGCGCAGCACGCCAAGAGCAACAACCTGGTCGACGATGCGGGGCTGCAGCCGCTGCTAGCCGCCGGTATCGGCAGCATGTTCCTGACGCCTTTGTTCGTGCGCGCCGCCCCTCACATCACGGCCGGTGAGCGGCTGCTGGCCCCGCTGGAGCGCCTGATCGGCGTGCGCAGCATCGACGAGGCCGACGAGAGCCGCAAGCTCGAGCAGCACGTGATCCTGATCGGCTTCGGCGTCGGGGGGCAGCTCGCGGCTCGCAGCCTGAACGCGGCCGGCGCGTCGTTCGTGGTGCTGGAGCTGAACGCCGACAACGTGCGCAAGGGCAAGGCGCTCGGCCTGCCAGTGTACTACGGCGACGCCACCAGCGAGGAGGCGCTGGGTCACGCGCACCTGAGCGAGGCGCGACTGGTGGTGCTGCTGATGAACGACCAACAGGCGGCTCAGCGCGTGGTCGATATGGTGCGCCGCGTGGCGCCGCACGTGCCGGTTCTGATGCGCACGCGCTACCTCGCAGAGCGCGAAGGGCTGCTCAAGATGGGCGCGCGTGACGTGGTGGCTGAAGAGGTGGAGGGGGCGGTGGAGGTGATCGCGCGTCTCCTGCGCAGCCTCGAGCTGCCGCGCAACGTGATCGAAGAGAGCCTTCAGCTCATCCGCAGCGAGACTCAGACCAGCGAACGCAAGCAGACCTTGCCGCGGGCTCAGCTGGGCACACTGCGCGGCCTGGCCGAGCTCAAGATCGAGTCGGTGCTGGTCCGCGAGCGCAGCAGTGCCGCGGGCGAGTCACCCAAGAGCTTGGATCTCCGGCGCACCACCGGCGTGCTGGTGGTCGGCGTCAGGCGCGGTGACACCTTGCTTCAGCACCTCGATCCCGCTGCCGCTTTCGAGCCTGGAGACGTGGTGTACTTCGTGGGCACCTCGAGCGCG
>DATDEV010000622.1:0-2249 GCA_036522995.1 Polyangiaceae bacterium | reverse complement strand
CACCCTGCACGGAACCATCTGCGGTGTGGCCGACTTCTACTGCGGGACCGTGACCGGCACCGTGTACAGCCCCATCCAGGCCAACACCACCGGCAATTTCGGGATCACGCTGCTGATCGAGGGCGAGCCGATCCCGCGGCGCCCACGCTACGGCTGCGATCCCGACGCGCTGGCTCCGGCCCTGCCCTGAGCAGCGTTGCTCGAGCTGGGCCGGCAGCGCGCCCAGCTAGCCCTTGCGGCTCAGCTTGAAGACGCGCTTGCCGTTCAGCTCGGTGGGCGCCGAAATGAGCAGCATGTCGACCGCAATCTCCCGGATGCGACCGGGGCCGTTCAAATCGCGCAGCTTCAAGCGATCGCCCGTATCTTGCAGCACTTCGCACAGGCCGAAGGCGAAGTGACGTACCAGATCACCGCGGCTCGGTCGCTCTGGCTCGTCGCTTTCGGTCTCGAGCTCGGCCGCTGCCGCCCTGGCCGCTGCCGCCCAGCCCGCAGGCGCAGCCGTAGCCGCCACCGCAGGCGCAGCCGCAGGCAGTGCTAGCTCCAGCTCGGCGGCGACCGGCGCATTCGAGGCGCGCGCCGGCGCGGCGTCCACCAGCTCGCGCACCGTGCCCTGCGCTTGCCACAGCGTCGCGGTGACGCCCGCGGAGCGCGCGGCCAGCAGCTGACCCGCCATGAGCTCCGCACCCAGGCTCGAGTGCCGTGACAGCGTCGCGAAATACGGCCCGCCAAATGGGCCCGACAGCTGAGCGAGCGTGAGCCGGCCGCGCAGCTGCTTGCGCACGTCAGCGCCTTCACCCGCCACCCGCAGCTCGACCGAGTCCACGTGACCGACCCCGCTCAGCCAGCCATCGCCCTGACCGCAGGCCTCGGCCAGGGCGTCGAGCAAATTCTCGCCGTCGGCGATGGTGAGGAGGCGGGGCCCAGCGGGAGGCATGAACGACGCCGTAGCCAAGTCACACGTAGCGCGCAAGACCGCGCGTGACCGACTCGACGTAGCCCCCGCCGAACAGGTTCACGTGCACCATCAGCGGATACAGCTGATAGAGAGCGATCCGTTCGGCGTGGCCGGGCGCCAGTGGCCATTCTTCTTCGTAGGCGCGAAAGACGCCTTCGGCGAAGCCGCCGAACAGCCGCATCATGGCCAAGTCCATCTCGCGGTGCCCGCCGTATGCGGCCGGGTCGATCAAGCAAGGAGCGCCTTGCTCGTCGATGTGCAGGTTGCCTCCCCAAAGATCTCCGTGCAGACGCGCGGGAGGCTCCTGAGCGCCGACCAGGTTCGGCAGGCGACCCGCCAGGCGCGCGAAACCGTCGCGCAGCCGCCCGCTCGCCAGCCCGCCGGCCACCGCGCGCGCCAGCTGTGGCTCGAGGCGTTCGTTCCAGTAAAACTCGGCCCAGCTATCGTGCGCGGCGTTGCTCTGCGCCAGCGAGCCGATGAAGTTGTCATGGTCGAGCCCAAAGCGCGGCGCGCCGAAGCGGTGCAGTCGGGCGAGCCCGCGACCCAGGCGCTCGTCGAAATCGGCGCAGGGCCGGCTCGACGCCAGCAGCTCGAGCACCAAGAAGCTCGGCTCGTCGGCTCGACCGCTCGAGACGGCCAGCACCTCCGGCACGCGCAGCTCGCCGGCGGCGCGCAGAAAGTCCAAGCCGCGCGCCTCGGCGGGGAACATGCCCGGCGACGCCCTGGCGTTGGTCTTCAAAAAGACGCGCGCACCGCTCGACAGCTCGAGCTCGAAGGCGTCGTTGATGTCGCCGCCCGACAGCCGCTGTGCTCGTTTGATCGCGCCGCCGAGCACGTAGCGCAGCGCGCGCTCGAGCTCGGCGTCGATCATGGACTCTCGCTCCGCAGCGCGTGCTCGCGCCGCACCCGCTCCAAGAGCGGCGCGCAAGCAGCCAGACAGATGCGCACCACGTCGTCGAAGTCTTCGTCGTCGCCGTAGTAGGGATCCGGCACCGACGCTGAAGCCGGGGAGGCGGGGTCGAAGCTGCGCAGCAAGTGCAACTTTTCGAGCGCCTGCGGGCTCGGCGCCAGCCGCGACAGGTCTTCGAAGTTCGTGCGATCCATGGCCAGCACGTAGTCGAAGCGCTCGAAATCGGCGGGCTCGAAGCGTCGCGCGCGGCCACCGACCGAGATGCCGAAGCGTTTGCCGGCGGCGCGAGCGCGCGCATCAGGGGACTCGCCGCTGTGATAGCCAGCCGTGCCAGCGCTATCGACCTGCACGCGCCCGTCGAGCGCGGCTTGCTCGAGCAGGTGA
>DATDEV010000621.1:0-11108 GCA_036522995.1 Polyangiaceae bacterium | reverse complement strand
TCCGGACCCGCGGCGCGTCTGTGACTCCGGCGCCGGGGGGTGTGCCAAGCTCCAGCTCGTTGGCACACCTTATCACTTGAATATTATTAGCAATTTATGCCGACCCAGGCCATCGGTATGACTGGCACACTGTCTGCATATGACGGTAACGAGGACAACCCCATGATCCAGCTTCGCCTTCTGCCCGGTCTCGCCAGCTCCGCCGTGCTGCTGCTCGCCATCCTCGGACCCCGCGCCGCGTGGGCGCTCGACGAATGCCAGACCAGCGACGATTGCGACAAGGGCCTGGCTTGCACCGTGGTCAGCACCGGAGCTTGCCCGGGCGCGCCAGCGTGCGCGCCCGGCGCGGACTGCCCTGCGCCGGCGCCGTGCCAGATCACCGAGGAGAAGGCCTGCACGCCCGCTCCGTGCATGAGCGACCTGGAGTGCGGTGACGGCATGGTCTGTCACGCCTCGGACGTTGGATGCGCGTCCGCGGGCTGCGCTTGTTCGAGCGACCAACCCGACTGCGGATGCGTTGCACTGCCGCCTCCCGACTGCGCTGCCGCCAGCGTGAGCTACTGCACCCCGAAGTACGTGCTGCCGTGTCAAACGGCGGACGACTGCGGCATGGGCTTCGACTGTGTGCAAGAGACGATCACGACCTGCTCGGGTGGTGGCGGCGCGGAGCCCACGCCACAACCCGCGCCGAGCCCCCCCGCCGACGCCGACCTGCCCGCGGGCAGTGGAGGCTCGAGCGGCTCCGGCTTTGCGAAGCCTGGCGCCCCCGTCCCCGAGCCCATCGACCCGAGCTGCACGACCGAGCCGGCGGGCTACTCCCACTGCGTGGCCAAAGAGCTCACCTGCGATGCCACCAGCGATTGCCCCGCGGGCTGGCTCTGTGAGCAGCAGAGCTACCCGACCGACCCCGGCTGCGCCGGTGAGGGCTGTTCGATGCCGGCACCGCCGCCGGAGCCCCTGCCGCCCGCGCAGCGCCTGTGCCGCCCCGAGTACGGCGGCGGTGTGCTCGCCCAAGACGGCTCGGTCGGCACGCCCACGGCTCCAGGCGCCGGCCCCGTCCCCGTCCCCGAGAAGGGTGAGAACAGCGGCAACGGCGACAACGACGGCTCGCACGAGAGCACGGCGTGCCAGATGGGCCACGCTCCGGCGTCGACCGGCGCGCTCAGCCTGCTCACCGTGCTAGGTGCTCTCGTCGGCCTCAAGCGACGTCGCCGCTGAGCGCCGTTTGCGGCGTAGGCGGAGGCAGTACGTGCCTACCGAATTGTTGACCAGAATCGGCTGAGCCAGCTCCGCCGAGAACTTTTCGGCGTTCGTGGCCCCTAAGGCTTGACGGTTTGCGGCCGTTCTAATATTGACCGACGAGTCATTGACCCGTCGGTCAATGACTGAGCCAAGAACTACTCGATGCCTCGACCCAGTGACCCCCATGCCCGCGCTCGCCTGCTCGACGCAGCAAGGGCCATCTTTTCCGAACGCGGCCTCGACCGCGCCAAGGTCGAGGACATCACGACTCGAGCCCAGCTCTCCAAGGGCGCGTTCTACCTCCACTTCGCCAGCAAGGAAGAGGCTTTTCGCGAGCTCCTGGCGAGTGTGGTTTCGCACCTCGAGCACTTGCTCGACGACTCGAGCGAGATGCAGCTCGCGAGCGTGCCCGGCGAGGTGTCGCTCGCCGCCTACCTCGAGGAATGTCACGTCCGCAACGTCGAGATCTACGACTTCATCTGGGACAACCGCGTCTTGATGGCGATGGTGCTCGAAGGCGGCGGTTCGGCGAACTACCAGCACCTGATCGAGGACTTCGCGCACCGCGCCGAGCGCCAGACCGCGATGCTCATCCAGCACGGCATCGACCTGGGCCTGTATCGCACCGATCTGGACCTCGAGGCGACCTCGGCGTTCATCGCCGGAGGCTTCGATCGCATCGCGCGTCACCTCGTTCGCCTGCAGTCCAAGCCCGATCTCGATGCTCAGCTGCGCGAGGTCCAAAACCTGTTTTTGGGCGGCATCGCCCGACCCGACGTGCTGGCCGCAATCAGCGCGGATCGACAGAAACTCTCCGGACAGCGCCGCGTAGAGCGAGGCGAAAGCCACGCGACCCGCGGGGTGGGTCCGGCTTGACCGTTACGGAAAATAACACGATGTCTGATTCGAACGTGGTTGGACGGGGTACGGAGTCGCCTGAGGTAGCGCAGCCCGAACGGGTGAAGGCGCCGCTAGCGGGCATCGTTTTTGGGCTGCTGATGGTCGGCGGCTTGGTGGCCTGGACGGGCACTCGCATCGCCAGCGCCAACAAGGCGCAGGCCGCGGTCGCCGAGCGCCGCGCCGCCGACGCCGAACGCAGCGCGGCCGTTGCCAAGCAGCCGGAGCAGGTCAGCGTCGTGCAGGGCGTGCCGGCCAGCTGGCTGCCGAGCGTGGAGCTCGACGGCACGCTGACCGCGGACCAGCAAGCCAGCCTCGGCTTCAAGGTGCCGGGCAAGATCGGCACGCTCAAGGTCAAGCTCGGCGATCAAGTGCGCGCCGGTGCCCTGCTGGCCACGCTGGATGCGACCGAGGCCGCCGCTCAGGCCGCCGCGATGGCCGCGCAGGTGCGAGCCGCCGAAGCCCAGCTAGCGCTGGCGCAGGACGCCGAACGCCGCACGCAGGCCATGGTCCAGAGCGGCGCCTTCGCCGAAGCCAATGGCGTGCAGACGACTCAGCAGCGAGCGCTCGCGCTGGCGCAGCTCGACGCAGCCAAGGCCCAACAATCACTGTCGCGCGTCTCGCTCGGCAATCACAGCCTGGTGGCGCCCTTCGCAGGCACGGTGACCAAGGCGCCCGACGGCATTGGCGAGGTGGTCGGCCCCGGCGCACCGCTGTTCGAGATCGTCAACACCAAGAAGCTCAAGCTCTCCACCAGCGTGAGCGAGCACGACGCCAACCTGCTCGCGCTCGGCGCGCCGGTCGAGCTGGAGCTCGAGGCAGGCAAGGCGATCGGTCGCATCAGCGCGGTGCTCGGCACCGTCGACCAGAAGACGCGGCGCGTGCCGGTGGAAGCTGCCTTCGACAATCCCGGCTTTCTTCGCTCCGGCGCGTTCGTTCAGGCGCGCGTGAACGCCAAGACCGAAATCCCGGTGCTCAGGCTGCCCCACGGTGTGCTGCGCCCCGGCTCGCAGGACGAGGTGCTGGTGGTGGGCGAAGGCGGAGTGGTCGAGATCCGGCATGTCGTGCTGGCGGTCGACAAAGACGGCACGCTGCTCGTGCGCCGCGGCTTGAGCGCCCAAGACAAGCTGGTGGCCAAGCCGCACCCTGAAGCCAAGGGCGGCGACGTGGTGAGCTTTGCACCGGCCGGGGCGAAGCCGTGAATATCTCCGCCATCGCCATCAAGCGGCCCGTGTTCACCGTCATGGTGACGGTGGCGCTGCTGGTGCTCGGTTTCATGGGCTTCGCGCGCCTGGGTAGCGATCTGTTCCCCGACGTGTCGTTCCCGGCCGTCGTGGTCACGGTCCCCTACCCGGGCGCCGGCCCAGCCGAAGTCGAGCAGCTGGTCAGCAAGCCGCTCGAGGATTCGGTCGTCAGCATCAACGGCATCGATCGCGTGCGCTCCTACTCGCGCGAAGGCTCGGCAATGCTGTTCGTGATGTTCAACCTCGGCGTGGACGTCAAGGACGCCGCCACCGAGGTGCGCGAGCGCGTCTCCCAGGTGCGCTACAGACTACCGGCCGAAACCAAGGAGCCGATCGTCCAGCGCTTCGACGTCTCGGCGTCGCCGGTGCTCACCTACACGCTGCGCGGCTCCGGCTCGCTCTCCGAGCTGCGCGCGTACGCCGACGAAGTGCTGCGTCCAGCCCTGGAGCAGGTCGAAGGCGTAGCCGCCGTCGACGTGAAGGGCGGCGCCAAGCGCGAGATCCGCGTGGAGCTGGACCGGGCGCGCGTCGACGCGCTCGGCCTCAGCCCCAGCGCGCTCGTGCAGCGCCTACGGCTCGAGAACCTGAATGTCCCGGCCGGCCATTACGACGAGGGCACGCGAGAAATCAGCGTGCGCACCATGGCCGAGTTCACGGACGTGGAGCAAATCCGTCAGACCATCGTGCACAGCGCGCCGGACGGCTCGACCGTGCGCCTGCGTGACGTGGCCAACGTCAACGACGGCTTCGAGGATCAGCGCCTGCGCGTGCGCGTGAACGGCCAGGAGGCCGTCACCTTCGAGGTGCGCAAGCGCTCGGGCGAGAACACGGTCGACGTGGCGCACGCGATCAAGGCCAAGATGGGGACGCTGGAGAAGGCGTTTCCCAAGAACATCACCGCGGCGCTGATCATCGATCAGGCCCGCATCATCCAGAGCCAGGTCGAACAGGTCGAGCACGACATCGTGTTCGGCGCCGCCATGGCGATCCTCGTGATCCTGATCTTCATGCTGGATTTGCGTTCCACGCTGATCAGCGCGGTCGCGCTGCCGACCAGCGTGATCGGCACGTTCTTCTTCATGTACGTGCTCGGCTACACGCTGAACATGATGACGTTGCTGGCGTTGTCGCTGGCCATCGGCCTGCTGATCGACGACGCGGTCGTGGTGCGCGAGAACATCTTCAAGCACATGGAGGCCGGCAAGCCGCCCATGCAGGCCGCCCTCGACGGCACCAAGGAGGTGGCGCTCTCGGTCTTGGCCACCACCCTGACCATCGTGGCCGTGTTCATGCCGATCGCCTTCGTCGAAGGCCTGGTCGGCCAGTTCTTCCGGCAGTTCGGCATCACCATCTCGGTGGCGGTCGTGATCTCGCTGTTCGTGGCCTTCACGCTCGACCCCATGCTGTCGTCGCGCTTTTCGAAGGACCTGCACGACAAGAGTGACCGCTTCGCCTGGCTGAAGTGGCCCTTCGAGTGGGTGCTGAAGCAGATCGAGCTCACCTACAAGGCGCTGTTGCACTGGTCGCTACGCCACAAGCTGGTCATCGGCGCGCTGGCCATCGGCAGCCTGTTCCTGATGGGCTACATCGCCAAGCTCACGGGTCAGGAGTTCGTGAACTCCGAGGATCGCGGCCAGTACGTGATGGAAGCGGAGCTTCCCGCCGGAACCTCGCTGGCCGAGACGGCGCGTCTTACCGAGGGCGTCGAGAAAGAGATCCTGCGCCACCCCGATTTCACCACCGTGTTCGCCGTGATCGGCGATGGCGACCAGGTCAACAAGGTCAAGTGGCGCGTGGTGGCAGTGCCGAAAACGGAGCGCACCACCACGCTGGCCGAGCTCAAGGCGATCGGCCGCGCCGCCACGGCCTCGCTGCCCAGCGCCAAAATCGCGGTCGCCGATCCGCCCTTCGTCGAGGGTGCGGCCACTGAAGCCGTGATCATGATCAACGTGCGCGGCCTCGAGTTCGCGGACATCGAGCGAACCGCCAATCAGATCGAAAAGATCCTCAAGAGCACGCCGGGCGTCGGTGACATCCAGGTCAAGTACTCGCCCGGTCGTCCGGAGCTCTCGGTCACGGTCGACCGCCAGCGCGCGGCCGATCGCGGCCTATCGGCCGCCGCGGTGGCGATGGCCCTGCGCGGCGCCGTCGAGGGCGAGGAGGCCGGCAAGCTGCGGCAGCCCGGGCAGAAGGACGACGTCCCGATCATGGTGCGGCTCAACAAGAGCTACCGCGGCGACGAAGCAGCGCTGGCCAATATCACCATCCCGTCGCCGAACGGGCCGGTGAAGCTGACCGACGTCGTGAGTATCAAGCGCAGCGACGGACCGCAGGTCATCGAGCGAGAGAACCGCAATCGCCAGATCACGATCTGGGCCACGCCCATCGGGCGACCGCTGGGCGACGTGGCGCAGGAGTTCCAGCCCCAGATCGCCAAGCTGAAGCTGGCGCCCGGCATGTCCGTCTTCTACGACGGACAGCTGCGGCTGATGAACGAGAACAACTCCAACATGGCCATCGCGCTGCTGCTGGGCGTGGTGTTCATCTACATCGTGCTGGCGTCGCAGTTCGAGAGCTTCATTCACCCGCTCACGATCATGGTCACGCTGCCGCTGGCGCTGGTCGGGGGCATCATGGGCCTGTTCCTCAGCTCGAACACGCTGGCCATGGGCGCTCTGATCGGCATCGTGCTGCTGATGGGCCTGGTGACCAAGAACGCCATCTTGCTCGTGGACAGAGCAATCGTGCGCGTGCGCGACCACGGCGAAACGCCCTTGCAAGCCATCCTCGAGGCCGGTCCCGAGCGCTTGCGCCCGATCTTGATGACCTCCGCGGCGATGGTGCTGGGCATGTGGCCTACCGCCGTCGGCAACAGCGAAGGCAGCGAGTTTCGCGCGCCCATGGCGATCGCGGTCATCGGCGGCGTGATCAGCTCGACGCTGCTGTCGCTGGTGGTGGTGCCGGTCGTGTACCTCAGCATCGAAAATCTGAAGGGCTTCTTCTCCCGGCTCGGCGGCGGTCGAGGCCGCAAGGCCAAGCAGGCGCGTGCGACCTACCCGCACAGCAGCACCGCGGGCGAGCTCGCCGGCGCCGGGACTGCGCCCGTGCTCACCAAGAGCTTGTGAGCAGCGCGCAGCGCTGCGTGGCATTCGCTTCGACATTCAACCCTCACCTTCGAGTAACCATGACTCGCTCCGTCTTCGTGGCCCCCAGTGTGCTCGCGCTCGTGCTCACCTCCAGCATCGGCATTGCTCAAACGCCTGCTCCGGGGCCCGCGCCCGCGCCCGCCCGCGCGCCTGCTCCGGGTGCTGCGGCCGCTGATCGCCCGAGCCTGATGCCCGCGCCCACCGCGCCCGGGACGGAGGGTCCCAACGCTTCGGTCAGCCAGACCACCCTGGAGCTACAGGCACGACTCGAGTCGATGATGAAAGGCGTCGCCGGGCTGACGGCGGACGAGGTCGCGGCGCGCGCGGTCAAGAACAGCCACCAGCTCGTGGCCAAGCGCGCGGAGCTCGAAGGGGCGGAGGCCTCGGTCGATCGCGCCAAAGCCGCCTTCGTGCCGGCCCTCAACTTGGGCGCCAGCTACACCCGGCTGTCGAGCATCGAGGCCCCGCAGCTGGGCTTGCTGGCAGTGCCGGAGGACCAAACGCCGGGGCCGATCGCCGACGGTGCCCCGCTGGTCGCGGTGCCGCTGACATTCCCGTTTCTGTTCAACCAGTACGTGCTGCAAGCCCAGCTCAACGTGCCGCTTTCGGACTACGTGCTGCGCAGCTCGCGCGGTCTGCAGGGCGCCAAGCACCTGCGGGCCGCCAGTGAGCTCGACGAGCGCGCGACCAAGCTCTCCGTCGCGCGCGACGCTCGCGTCGCCTACTACCAGTGGATCCGCGCTCAGGGCGTGGCCTTCGTCGCCACGCAGGCGCTCGAGCAGGCCAAAGGTCATCTGAACGACGCCAACAACGGCTTTCAGGCGGGCCTCATCTCCAAAGCCGACGTGCTGCGCGCCCAGTCGGGTGTGAAAAACTCCGAGCTATTTTTGCAGCGCGCCACCAGCAACGCGCAGCTTGCCGTCACGCGGCTGCGGATCTTGATGAAGGACGAGAGCGGCAAGCCGTACGAGGTCGGTGAGAACGTGCTGGCTCCCAAGGGGCCGATGCCCAACACCACTGACGAGGAAGCCGCCTACCGCGAAGCTGCGCGCAGTCGTCTGGAGCTCAAGAAACTGTTCGAGACCGAACAAGCATTACACGACCAGGCCGCCGTGATCGGCGCCGATAACTACCCTCGCCTCGACGCGCACGCAGGCGCCCAGTACTCCAACCCCAACCAGCGCTACTTCCCCGCCGAAGAGAAATTTCACGGCAGTTGGGAGGCCAGCATCATGCTGAGCTGGACACCCACGGCCATCTTCGGCGCCACCGCTGGCACGAGGCAGGTCGAGGCCCGAGCTGCCGAGGTCGCGGCTCAGCGCCAAGGCTTGATCGACGCCCTCAAGATGGAAGTATCCCAAGCGCTACGCGCCGAGCGCGACGCACGCTTCGCCGTCGGCGTGTCCGAGCAGGCGCTGATCGCCACCGAAGAGGGCTACCGCGTGCGACGCGAGCTGTTCCGCGGCGGTCGAGCGACCTTCGTGGAGGTGACGGACGCCGAGACCGAGCTCACGCGAGACCGCCTGGAGCTGGTAAATTCGCACATCGCGCTGCGCATCGCCCAGGTCGAGCTGACCCACGCGCTGGGCCGAGACGTCGGCAAGTAGCTCGAGCTCAGTGGCTGCCGAGCAGCAGCAGCACCACCACCGCGACCATCACCAGCACGGCGATCGGCAGCAGCAGCTTCCACGCCGCCCGCGGCGGAGGGGAGCTCGGTACCCGCGCTTCGAAGTGCGCGGAGATGCGCGCGCTGTCGACGGAGTGAACCGGCTCGGCCATAACCTAACAGCGTAGAGCCAGACACGTAGTTTGGGCAAGAGGGCTAGCGCGGCCCTGGGCGCATTAAGAGGCCTTAACTTTCCTTCAATGCGTCCGCGGCACGCCGATGAGGTACGTTAGCCGCATGGGGAGCTTCGGGACGCTCAGCGCGCCGCAGCTCCAATCGTAGTTGTTTTCAGGCAGTCCAGAAATGAGGCGGCGCAGCTCGTCGGGGTCGTAGACACGCAGGCACGAGACGATGCCATCCCACAACGTGCAGGCAGGGACGATCGGCACAGCGTAGGTGAAGACTAGGCGGCTCCAGCGGAAGGGCTTGATGAAGGGTGTGATGAGCAGCTGCCAACCGACGCCCAGCACGATCTGCAGCATGCTGAAGGGCGAACGCTGCGCCAGCTCGACCACGGCCATCCCCCGCTGCTTTTCGACCGCGTCCTTCAGGCAAGCCTGGGCTTCCTCCGGCTTCAAGTGATGAAAACCGTTACAGATCAGGCGAAAGCCCACCAAATCGTCGGGCACTGCGCGTACGTCCACCGAGCGCGGCTCCAGCTCGACCCACGCCGGGAGGCCGCTTCGGCCGTGCTCGAGCGGGGACGGCGTCGGATACAGATCGGTCAGCACCAGGGCGATCGGGCGCTCGAGCCGCTCGGCCAGGTCACGCGCGATCACCAGCGCGGGACCACCACCGCCGGAGCACAGGTCGATCAAGCGTGCGTCGCCCGTGACCCGCAGCGCCTCGGCCAGCCGCTCGGTGAAGGGCTCGTAGGGCCGCTTCGACCACGCACCCATGAAGCTGAGGAAATCCGTCATGTACTGGCGGATCAAGCCTGGGAACCAAGTTTGATCTTCGAGCTCGAAGGCGTGGATGCGCGCCATCCCGAGCGCTAGCCTAGTCGGAACAACCCAGTGACGGAGAAAATCCCCACCGCAGCGGCGCTGCCGGTTTCTACCGCGGTCGCCAGCTCCCCCGCCGGGCCCCCCCCCCGCCCGCTCGGCATTTACGTGCACTTCCCGTGGTGCCTCCAAAAATGCCCATATTGCGACTTTCTGAGCGTCGCACGCGCGCGTGAGACCATTCCGCACGCCGCCTACGCCGATGCGGTGCTGCGCGAGCTGGAGGCGCGCCTGGCCGCTCTACCTCGAGATTACCGACTCGAAACCGTGTTCTTCGGCGGCGGCACGCCGTCGCTCTGGCAGAGCGAGGAGCTCGGGCGCGTGCTCGACGGGCTGCTCCGCGCGTTCGCGCACAGCCGAGCCGACGAGGTGGAGGTCACGGCCGAGTGCAATCCCACCAGCCTGGACCTCGACAAGGCGCGCGAGCTGCGCGCCGTCGGCGTCAACCGCTTGAGCCTAGGCGTGCAGGGGCTGGACGCCGAGCGCCTCGCATTCTTGGGAAGACTGCACGATCCCGAAGGCGGTCTGGCCGCCGCTGCCGCCGCGCTGGGTGCGGACGTACCGCGCGTGTCGCTGGACTTCATTTTTGGCGTCGCCGGCCAGACGCCGAAGCAAGCCAGCATCGAAGCCAGCACGCTCGCAGACTTGGGCACCACGCACCTGTCGGCGTACGCGCTCACCATCGAACCGGGTACCGACTTTGGCGCGCGCGCCAAGAAGGGGCGTTTGCCGCTGCTCGACGAAGCGCAGGTGGCCGACTCCTTCAGCGCCGTCGACGAGACGCTGACGCGAGCTGGCTTCGACCACTACGAGATCAGTAACTTTGCCCGCAGCGGCCACCTGTCGCGCCACAATCTCGGCTACTGGCGCGGACACGACTACCTCGGCCTGGGCACCGGCGCCTGGGGTACCGCCACGCTGCCGGGCGGTCGGCTGCGCTACCGCAACGATCCGTCGCCCGAGCGCTACCAGGCTTCGCAGTTTCGCCAGCCGTTCGAAGCCGGCGGCGACAGCTGCGCGGTGGTCGAGCCGCTCGACGCCGAAACGTCCCTGCGCGAGCGCATCATGCTCGGCCTGCGGCTGGCCGAAGGCCTCGATCTGCAGGCCGCAGCCGAGGAGCTCGGCGTGCCTGCTCTGCCGCCGGAGCGCCAGCGCGCGCTCGATAGGCTTTCGCAGCGCGGGCGCGTTCAGACAAGCTCCGGCCGTCTGCGAATTCCAAAGCCTCAGTGGCTGTTCGCAGACGGCATCATCAGCGAGCTGCTCTAGCGGCGGCGACGCGCGAGCACGTAGCCGAGGCCGAGCACGCCGACCAGGCCCAGGGCAACACCGTTGGTATTGCCGCGCGGCGCGCGCACGCTGCAGCCACCTTCTTCTTCCACCGGCGCGGGAGCAGGAGCAGCACCGGTGCCGCCGCTGGACGTGGTCCCGGCGGTCGAGGTGGTGCCAGCAGCCGAGGTGGTGCCGGCAGTCCCCGGGCTACCGCCAGTCGGCGAACCACCACCGGTCGCTGGGGCATCGGCAGCCAGCGTGAAGCTGCAGTACGGGGGCACGCACTTGGCACCCTGGGGCGCGCACTTACAGTCCGCCGTAACGGTGCACCAGCCATCCTTTTTCTTCGCATCGGTGCCGGCAGCGTTGCAGGTGAACATCTGGCCCTGTGGCTTGTTCCAGTTGCACACCTCGCCGCCACAGACGTTACCGCCGCCCGGACAATCGATGTCGTTGATGCATGGCTCACCCGCGCCGAAGGCCGTGGCAGACATGAAGAGCGCGACAGAACCAGCGAGTGCGGACAGCGATACGCGAAGCGATGCTTTCATAAAGGTAACCTCCAGGGGCCGATAACGGTAAGCCGGCAGCGCTCTGCAGGCTGGTCGAACCTACCGCGGAATCGCGGTCAGTGCCAGAT
>DATDEV010000620.1:0-5223 GCA_036522995.1 Polyangiaceae bacterium | reverse complement strand
ATTACCCCCGCCTTCACGACGCGCCAGCTCAACATGCCCTGATGTGAGCAACTTCCGTGCCTCCTCATTGGGCGAGACTCCCTCCCGTTTTCGCGCACCAACCGAGCACGGCACCTCGCCCTTCGGCACATGCTGGCACAGCGTCGCGACAGAGCGCGTGCCAGCGGCTACGGAACGGAGTGCCTTCGGTCCCGACCGGCGTGTAATTTATCCGCCAGCCTTTGCCGCGCCGCACCCTCGGCGGTGTTGAGCGCCGCGCTCGCGGCACTTTTTCCGAGCGTGCGGGCGACCAGTGTCGGCGAGCTTCGAGCCCGCAACCGCTCCCTATCAGCCGCGCCCGCGCCCCGATCACCAATCAAGGCTGGGGTGGCGCCGAGCTCTCTTCCGCGCTCAGAAGGGGCAGTCGGTCTGTTGTGAAGTGAACTTGGGGTTGTCCGCGGCCTGGAACCAGTCCACGAACCAAAGACAACCATCCCGCGCGGGGCCGGAGGGGACCTTCATGCACTGCTGCCGAACGCAGTCTTTCTTCGCCGCGTAGGAGCCGCTGCAGTTCGTGAGAAAACCTCCGTATTGCGCGCCGAGATCGCTGGCGTTCCATTGCCTGCTGCAAGCATTGAACTGGCCCACGCCGCCGCCGGGGATCATCAAGTCGAACTGGTTGTTGCCCACGTCGCCGCCGGTGTTACTCACCTTGACGACCATCTGCTTGCCCTTGATCGCCTTGGAGCCGGGGTCATTGACATTGTACTGACCCTCACCGGTGAACTGAATGCGGTAGCATCCGCCGCAGTTGGGGTTCGACTTGGCGATGTAGCCGTACGAAAGGCATTCGTTTACGGCCTTGGGCGCCTCGTCGTAGCAAGCGTAAGAGCCACCTCCCGAGCAGGCGCTCTGGGTGTCTCCGGTGCGACTCGTGCCATCCTGACCGCAACGGTGACCGTCGAACTGAGAACAATGCGTCTGGCAACAGTCCCAGTAGCGCGTGGCGTAGCCGTTGCCACCGGTGACGTTGGGCAGGCCCTTCGTCGAGCAGTCCACCGCGGCGGGACCGCCACCACTGCCACCGCCGCCGCCCGGCGGAACGCAGCGACCGCAGCTCACGTCGCAAAACTTGGCGAACCAGGCAGCCTTGCACTCCGTCGTTTCCGTCGCCCAGGTCTCGCAGGTTGCGTCGGGCCAGGTCGGATCGGGCGGTGGCTTGGTGTCCACGCAAGGCTTCGTTGCGCTGCCGGCAGCGCCGCCGCTGCTCACGCCGCCGCTGCTCACGCCGCCGCTACTCACGCCGCCGCTGCTCACGCCGCCGCTGCTGTTGTTGGTGTTGCCTGATCCAGCAACCTGCGCTGCACCGGCAGTAGCCGCCGGCGAGCCACCGTTACCGCTCAGGCCTCCGCCGGAGCTCAGCGAGCCCGCTGTATTGCTCGGGCCAGGGCCCTGCTGCATTCCGGCGCTGGAATCGGTTCCAGCTGCCGCGAGCGAAGACAGTTCATCGCTGGAGCAGCCGCCCGTCGCAAGCAGCGTCGTGCACCAGAGCGCAGCGAAGGCGCACGCGATGGAGCGCAGGGTAAAAGAACCGAGGGCGCGAGGGGAGTTCGGCATTTTCATGGGTGAGGATTGTGAGGCGACGCAGTCCGGGGGCTCAGCGAGAGCAACGCGCGTTCGTGTGTGTCCTGGATAGGGTAACAAACAAGGCGCGTCGCGCTGCTACTAACAACACCTGGACTTAGTCGACGACGGGGTTCGAGCCAGTAGGCCATCGGCTCTGAAGAAAGATCTTCAACCCCACTGGAGACGGAGCCAGCTCCGCCGACGATCCCTCGCGCCGCGCCGGTTCGGATGACGGCTTTCCCAACGAGCTGCCACTACTCGAGGGGGGGCGGATCTGGCCACCGTCTCTGCCGTTGGCGCGTCCTGAGGCGGCGTCATGTTAAGCACCGCCGGTGGCCGCGCTTCCCACTTTTCATTTCCGGCCGGCACCTTTGGTAGCGGCTCTGGTGCTGGCCGCAGGACTGACACAGGCTTGCGCCAAACGTGGCGAGAACGCCGCGCCCACGAGCCCGTCCGCGAATGGCGCGGCGATCGCGCGCTGGAAGGATCGCTCGCTATCGTCGGAGCAGCGCGCCGGCGCGCTCGTGGAAGCGATGACGCTCGACGAGAAGCTCACCGTGGTGACGGGCTATTTCGGGGTGCAGAAGGACTGGAACCAGTACCAGTTTCCGGAGGCGCGGCCGCAGTCGGCCGGGTTGGTGCGCGGCGTCGAGCGTTTGGGCTTCCCGCCGCAGTGGCAGGCCGACGCGGGCAGCGGCGTCGCTACGCAAGGTGAAGCGCCGCCCGAGCTCGAGCGAACACTGCTGCCGGCCGGCATTTTGACGGCGTCCACTTGGAACCCGGCACTAGCCGAACGCGCCGGAGTCATGATCGGCAGCGAGGCGCGAGCCACGGGCTTCAACGTGATGCTGGCGGGCGGCGTCAACTTACTCCGCGACCCCGGCAACGGCCGAAACTTCGAGTACGGCGGCGAGGATCCACTGCTCGCCGGAACGATGGTCGGCGCGCTGGTGCGCGGCATCCAGTCCAATCACATCGTCAGCACCGTGAAGCACTATGCGCTGAACGATCAAGAAACCGGTCGCAAGGTCGTGAACGTGAAGATCGACGAGGCGGCGGCGCGAATGTCCGACTTGCTCGCGTTCCAGCTGGCCATCGAGCAGGGCGACCCGGGCTCGATCATGTGCAGTTACAACTTGGTCAACGGCGTTTACGCCTGCCAAAACGACTGGCTGCTCAACCGAGTCTTGAAGTCCGACTGGGGCTTCCGCGGCTACGTCATGACCGATTGGGGCGCGCAGCACGACACGGTCGCGAACGCCAACGCCGGACTGGATCAAGAGACGGGCGTGCGCGAAAAGGGCGACTACCAGTGGCTCGACAAGCTGGCCGCAGCCATCCATGCGGGCCAGGTGCCGCAAGCGCGCCTCGACGACATGGTGCGCCGCATCGCGCGCACGCTGCTGGACAAGGGCGTCATCGACAATCCAGTTCGGATCGCCAGCATCGATTTCATCGAGCACGCCAAGGTCACGCAGGCCGACGCCGAAGAAGGCATCGTGCTGCTCAAGAACGCCGACGTGCTGCCGCTCGCCAGCAGCTCGAAACGCGTGGCCGTCATTGGCGGGCACGCGGACGTCGGCGTGCTCACGGGCGGCGGTTCGGCGCAAGTGTACGCGCCCGGGGGCAATGCAGTTCGTGGTCTCGGTCCTCAGCAGTGGCCCGGCCCTCACGTCTACGCGCGCTCCTCTCCGCTCGCCGCATTGCGCTCGGAGCTACCGAAGACCGACGTCACGTGGGCCGACGGCGTCGATCGAGCTGCAGCGGCCAAGACTGCGGCCGCGGCCGAGGTCGCGATCGTATTCGTCACGCAATGGACGGCAGAAGCCGATGATTTTCCGCTCACTCTGCCCGACGATCAAGACAAGCTGGTGGAAGCGGTCGCGCGCGCCAATCGACGCACGATCGTGGTGCTCGAGACGGGCGGACCCGTGCTCCTGCCATGGTTCGAACGCGTGTCGGGCGTCGTCCAAGCCTGGTATCCAGGCAGCCAGGGCGGACCGGCTATTGCGCGCATCTTGAGCGGCGCCGTCAATCCGTCTGGCCATCTACCCGCCTCGTTTCCGCGCTCGCTCGACCAGCTACCAAGGCCCCAGATCGCCGGCACCGATGGGCCGGAAGACCAGCCGTTCGACGTGACCTATACCGAGGGCGCGGCCGTTGGCTATCGCTGGTACGACAAGCAAAAGCTCGAGCCGCTGCTGCCCTTCGGTCACGGCCTGAGCTACACACAGTTCAGCCAGAGCGACCTCGCATCGCACGTCGTCGCGGGCGAGCTCGACGTCTCGTTCCGCGCTACCAACACTGGCAAACGGCCCGGCAAGCACGTCGCCCAGATCTACGTCTCGCCCTTGGCCGGCGGCTGGGAAGCTCCCAAGCGGCTCGGCGGTTTCGCCAAGCTCGACCTTGCTCCTGGCGCGAGCGCCGAAGCTACCGTGCGCATCGATCCGCGCCTGCTGGCCACGTTCGACACCGCGCGGCACGCCTGGCACCTGGCCCCAGGCGACTACAGGGTGACACTCGCCACGACGGCACGCGACGCAGGCCAAAGCATCACGGTGCGGCTACCCGAGCGCTGGCTGCCCGCGGGAGCTGGAGCCGCGGCGTCTGCCCCCCAATGAGCGCGCCTCCCCACTAGTAGAGTGGCTCGCTGCCAGCGAGCTGCACGCTCGGCCCATGGATGAGCGCGGAATCCCGGTGGACCACGATGTTGCCCGCAAGAATCGCACCGAGAAACCGAAATTTCTTCACGCTCGCGACCTTGGACAGCAAGGGCACCATTTTCGTTAGCTCCGGACGCCGCGAACGACGCTGGGGCCTGGAGCAAAGTCGACTTGGATGTCACCGACGACATCCTCGCGCAGCTCGAAGGCGATCTCTGCATCGACAAGAGCCGAATCTTCGCAACGGGGTTTCAGCTTTGGCTTCGACTGGAGCAGCAGCGCGGTGGTCGAGGTCCGATTGCAGCAAATTTCTGAGAGAGAGCGCGCTCTGGCGCTCACTGAACCATGGAAATGATCAGTTCGCTTCGCTACTGCGCGCCTTGGGCACTAGGACTCAGCCTGGCAGTCAGCTTCGGTTGCAGCGACGAAAGCAGGAGCTATAGCGGTGCGCCGCAGGGCGGCTCGGGAGGAGGCCCGTCAGCCTTGGCGGGTGGGCCGAGCTCCGCTGGCTCGGGCGGCGCCGCCACCCCTGGCGCGTCCGGAGCGGCGGGTACGAGCGGTAACGGAGGCGACGGTGGCAGAGCGGTCGGCGGCAGCGCCACAGCAGCCGGCGCGGGCGGGCTGGCAGGCGGCGGGGGTGTGGCCGGGACGTCCTCCGGCGGCGCGGGAGGCGCGGGCGCGGGAGGCGCGGGCGCGGGAGGCACGGGCGGGGGAGGCACGGGCGGGGGCGGCGCGACGAAGTCGGCGGGCTGCGACCAGATGCGCACTTTGCAAGACGGCAGTCACATGCTGGAATGCGGAGGCAGGCAGCGCAGCTACATGCTGCGCGTGCCTGCCGACTACGACAGCAGTCATCCGTATCGGCTCATGCTTGGCTTTCACGGCGCCGGCGGGAAGAGCACTGATGTTGCGCCTTCCTATTTCGGACTGTGGGACCTTTCGCAGGGCAGCACCA
>DATDEV010000619.1:0-3848 GCA_036522995.1 Polyangiaceae bacterium | reverse complement strand
GCTGGCTGGCGTTTTCAGTCGCCTGGTCGAGCGGGGCATCTGTGCCGTGCTCTCGAACTCGGATACGCCGCAAACGCGCGAGCTTTACCGGCCGTTCAAGCCTGCGGGCGTGGCGGTGCGTCGGTCGATCAACTCGATCGCTTCGCGTCGCGGCGCGGTCAGCGAGCTGCTCGTCGTCGCCAAGTAAGACCTCCCAACTCGCCGCTAGGGCGGCTGAGACTCGCACGCGGCGCAGTAGAGCTCGAAGTGCGTCGCGCCACGGCTTACGCCGCCGCGTCGGCCTCCAGCTCGTGGAACAGGTCGGTGAGCTCGGGGCGAAGCCGCAGTGGCGCGCAGAAGCGACTGGCCATCTCCAGCAGCTCGCGGTCCAGCTCGTCGGCACGCTTGCCGGCGTCGCTCACCCCGCGCTGGAAGTTCTCTTCCTCACGCTCTTGCCCCTCGCTCTGCGCGGCCAGCGCCGTACGTAGCTCCTTGATCTGAAATTCGAGGTCGTCGACTTCGGTGCGGCGCTGCCCCACCTCGCGCTCGGAGGCCTGCGCTTGGGCTTTGGCCACCAGCCAGCTGTCGGTCAGATCGGCGGCGGCGCGGTAGGCGGCGGCCAGCTCGCGATAGGGCTCCTGAAAGGCGGAGCGGCCTTCCCAGCGCAAGATCTCGGCCATTGCCTCCTTCATCGCCTCGCGCGGTCGAGCCAGCTCCTGCTGGCTCGTGACCGAGCGGGCCAGGGCTGCCTTGAGCTCGTCGCGCGCATGGCTGGCGTCGATGCCGAGCGCGTCCACCGCGTGACCGAAACGTTCGCGCGTCTCACGTCCACGCGCTTCGATGGCTTCGAGCGTGCGCTGGTCGGCGATGGCCTTGCCCCGTAGCTCGCCGATCTCGCGCACCAGGCGCTTCACTTCGCCGAACAGGTGCTCGATGTCCGCAGGGCGCACGCCCAGGAAGGCCTTCGCCAACATGCGCTCGAAGACCGCGGTGCGCTTGACCCATTGATCGATCGCGACCGGCGGCAGTGTCTTGGCCGGGCCGCGAGAGGAGGCCTCCTCGCTGAAGGCCTCGGCCGGGATCCGCACGCCGATCGCTCCGGCGATGCTCAACAGATCGGTGTGGACGCGATGCGCGTCTACTGGCCGATCCTTGGGATCCTTGGCCAAAAGCTCCATGATCAGCGTGTCGACACGCTCGGGAATCGAGGCATCACGCTGCCGCGGCGGCGGCGGCATCTCCTTGAGGTGCTTGATGAAATACGTCGTGACGTCGGCGGCCTCGAAGGGCAGCGCGCCGCACAGCATTTCGTACAAAATCACACCCAGGGCGTACAAGTCCGCGCTCGGTCCAGCGTCGATGCTGGTGATGCGCTCGGGCGCCATGTACTGCGGGGTACCGAACACCTCGCCCGCTCCGGTCAGGCGCGTGTCCTGCATCGAGCGGGCGATACCGAAGTCGAGCAGCTTGACGCGATCGAAGCCGGAGCTGCCCTCGGCTAGAAAAATATTCTCGGGCTTGAGGTCACGGTGGATCACCTCGAGGTCGTGGGCGCGGGCCAGGGCGCGCGAGATCTGGATCGCGATCGACAGCGTTCGGTCGAGCGGGACGCAGCGCTGCTTCTCGAGCAGGTCGGCGACCGTCTGCCCCTCCAAGATCTCCATCACCAGGTACAGGCTGCCCTCGGGCGTCTCCCCCTGATCGAAGATCTCGATGATGTTCGGGTGCGCGAGCTTCTGCGCCGCCTTCGCCTCGCGCCGGAAGCGCTCGCGAATGACTTCGTTCTTGGCCAGCGACGGGTTCATGACCTTCACGGCGCAAGGTCGGTCGACCAGGCGATGGCGCGCGGAGTAGACCGTCGCCATGCCGCCCTCACCGATGGCCTCCTCAATCAGGTAGCGACCGGCGATGGTCGTACCGATCACCGGATCTTGAAGGGCCGACAGCGGACCGCCGCAAAGGAAGCAAGCCGTGCTGTCGTTGGGATACTTCAGCTTGCACGGCGGGCAGACCTTCATGACCCTCGACCCCCCATACTCCTCAAATCCCAGCGCACTTTCCAGAGGCGACCAAAAGCCCCGCCTTTTTGGCGGCTTGGCTCCGTGCTAGGTCTGACCTGAGGCGCTTCCTGGCACTATCGACCGAAAAACGAGAGACCGTGAAGGTCGAAGTCCCTGGCGCACAAGACGACGGCGTGAAGTTCGCGCGCGTGGGCATCATTGCCGTGGTCGGCTTCGCGATCGGCATCGCCTGGCCGCGGCTGGCCGGGGTGAAATTGGTGCCGAGCGCGCCCGTCCCGGCTGCAGCCGAGGCATCGGCCCGCGAGCTCACCGGCGCGCCCGCGGAAGAGAAGCCGGCCGACCTGGTGCCCCCGCCGCCGGCCCCTTCGGCGGCCGAGCCCGCGAAGCCCCCGGCAGACCGGGTGCTAGTGAGCGAGGTGCAGGTGGCTAGCTGCAAGACCGTTCACGGCAAGCGCGCCCCGTCGTGCGATCGCGTGGACTTCGACCGCGTGGCGCGCGAGCACTTGCGTGAGCTTTCGGCCTGTCCCGGCATCGAGGACGCCAGCGGCGTGCTGTCGCTCGGCTTCGAGCTCGACTTCGAAGCCGACAAGATCCGCAGCATCCAGAGCGGCAAGAGCACGTCGCTCGAGCAGGACTACGTCGACAAGCTGCTGGGCTGCGCGCGCGAACGTTTCTCGAACGTGTCTCTGGTAGGCATCCCGCACGAGAAGCAGGCGTACAGCCTGTTCTATCGCCTCGAGCTGCTGCCGCCCCCCGACGCCGTCAAGAAGAGCGACACCTCGACGCCCGCCGGCTCGGAGGCTGCGGCGACGCCTGCTAGCGGCCGCGCCACCGTGAGCTGGGACGTGGCACTGGTGCGAGCGACGCCGGCCCGCGACGGCGAGGTGCGCGCGCGAGTGCTTTCGGGCACGCGCGTGATCGTGACCGGCAAGAGCGGCGACTGGTTTCGGGTGAAGTACGACGCCAAGGGCAATCAGGGCTGGGTGTACCGCACCGCGATCGGCATGTGACGAGATGGGCGCCCAAGCGCCGCGCGTGCTAAACCGAGGTAGTGAGCGCATGAAGAGCCCGAAACCCGAGCACGAAGCGTCGCCTGGGAATCCTGCTGATTCCGCCAAGGTTGCCGACGTGGCGCTCGTCCACGCGGTCGACCCCGATGGCTCGGTCCACGTCATCCGCCGCCGAGGCGACCACCTCGAAGCCGGGTCGCTCCAGCCACTGCGCGAGGGCGCCCCCATCCGCGGCGAAGTGGTCGCGCTCCGTCCGCGAGCCAACTTCCCCGCACTGTGCGACGTGGAGGTGCTCTACGAGCCCCCCGCACAGCCCGCTGCTAGCAGTGAGGCGCCCGCGGCGCAGCGCAAAGGCCCCGCTCAGATCGCCACCGCCAGCTACCGCGCCAATTGGGAATCCATCTGGAGTCGTAAAAGCTCCGAGCAGCTCAATTAGCGAGTCCACTCCGGTCGGCGTCGCCGCACCAGCGCGAGCACGCCGGCGAGAGCCAACATGGTGAGCGCGCCGTGTCCGGTGCCGGCGCCCAGCGCACACCCGGAGGCATCACGATTTTCGAGGTTGCTGCTGCCACCCGTCGAGCTGCCGCTGCCACTGCCACTGCCGCTGCCACTGCCGGTGCCTGCGCTGCTACCGGTGCCGGGCGGGTTGCCCATCGGATCGAGCATCACGCCGCCCGAGTCCACGCAGCTGCCGGCCGCGCAGGTCTGGCCAGCCGGGCACAGATTCTCGTCTTCGTCGGTGAGGCCGTCGCAGTCGTCGTCGAGGAAGTTGCAGCGCTCGGGTGTGGGGTCGAAGGGGGTGCAATACTGCAGATCGCAACCGGCGCTTTCACGGCGG
>DATDEV010000618.1:0-4278 GCA_036522995.1 Polyangiaceae bacterium | reverse complement strand
AATACAGCTGCGTCCTTCAGTGCTCTGAGCGGTGTCTAGCCCCCAGAAAATCACCGGCGCAAGCCGCGGCGGCTTGCCTTCGCTGCCGTCAATCCCGGGTTGGTCTGGCTCCCGGCTTCGGGTGGCCTGGCTTCGGCCTTTACTTCACCCGCCAGCCGCTATCGTTGAGCTCCAGGATGTAGCGCCCGCCGGCCTCGAGCTTCAGGCCGGCGATGCGTTGGTAGCGGCCATCGCGATCGAGCGCTCGGACATCCCAGCGCCCAGGCCCAGCGACCGGCACCGGCACCCGCGTCCCGGTGGCAATGGCGCCGCTCAGCAGATCCACGCCCCACACTTCCTGGCCCTGGGGCGAGTCGTCGTCCAGCTCGGGGCCGACCTGCTCGCTCTTGGCCAGGAACAGGTTGTTGATGGCCGCGTCGCTCAGGTTCTTCACCTCGAGCTGGATGGGCCCTGTGCCCGTTCCGCTCTTGACCGTGACCAGCCGCGTCGGCGCGCCGCCGCAACCAGCGGCGCCGCCCAGCGATAGCAGCAGAGCAGTAGCGATTAGACCCAGCTCGAACGCGCGGCGCCGATCCATGGCCAGGCAGATTAACACGCTATGGTTCCCGCGATGGAGCTAATCCTGCCGCGGCTCGCGCTCTACCTCATGTTCGTGTTCAGCACGACGTGTCACGAGGCAGCGCACGCTTACGCCGCGAAGCGCGGCGGCGACAACACCGCCTACGCGCTCGGGCACGTCACGCTCGACCCGATGCCGCACATCCGGCGTTCGCCGTTCGGCATGGTCATCCTACCGCTCATCAGCGTGTTCACCATGGGCTATCCGCTCGGCTTCGCCTCGGTGCCGTACGACCCGGAGTGGGGCCAGCGTCACCCGCTGCGCCAGGCGCTGATGTCGTTGTCGGGCCCACTCGCCAACTTCGCGCTCGCCATCACCGCCATCGGCATCCTGCGTGCGCTGATGGCCGCTGGCATCTTTCACCTCGACGGCGGCGGCGTGCAGATGGGCTTCGTGGTGCTGAACGATGGCGTGGCTGCCAACTCACCGCTAGCTGCGCTGGCCTTCGTGCTCTCGTACCTGTTCACGCTGAATCTGATTCTGGGCATCTTCAATCTGGTGCCGCTGCCGCCGCTCGACGGCTCGGGTGTGGCCGAGGGACTGTCGCCGCGCATGCTCGGCTCGTTTTACGCGCGCCTGCGCGATATCCCGGCGCACGAGCTGCTCGGCTGGATCGTCGCCTCGCAGCTTTTCCGCTACGCGGACGGTCCGCTCAATTCGCTGATCCTGCTCGCCCTCGGTCTGTGAGCGGGCGTTCGGCGGTGAGAAAAGCCAGGGGCCGCGTTGAGCTGCTGTCTCGTGGCAGTTGGGGCCCCAGCCCCACCTGCGGCGGTCAGGAAAGCGAGGGCCGCGTTGACTGACCCAAGGGCGGGGGTGAGTCCTGGGTCGGAGGAGGGAAGACGCCGCTGGGCCGCTTGGTGCGGCTGCGGCGCTCGACCCAGCCATTGGAGCGACTCATGGACGAGCTGCGCGAGAGCTCACTTTTGTTTTCACTCGAATCCTTGCTCGAGACGGAGCGCGAGCGTGTGCAGCGCGAAGCGCGCGAGGCGCAGCGGCGACGCGAAGACGAGCTGAAGCGCGTCGGGGAGCTCGCCGAGCGCCGCCGCGTGGCAGGTCAGCAAGAGCGCGAGGCGCGACAGCGGCGGCAAGCGCTCGAGCAAGAGCGCGAGCACCTGGAGCAGGAGCGGCTGGAGGCGATGAAGCGCTCCACGGTGGAGCGCGTGCGGATCGAGGCCGAGGGGCAGCTGCGTCTGCTCGAGCTGGAGCAGCAGCGCCAGCACGACTTGGCGCTAGCGCGCATTCGAGAGGCAGAGCGCTCGCGGAGCTACCGCACGCTGTCGTGGCTCAGCTCGGCCGCCGCGGCCACGCTGCTGGTGAGCGCGGCCTTTGCCTATTTCGGACTGCTGCGGCCGGCGCAAGCGCGCGAGCAGCAGTTCTCGCAAGCCAAGCTGAGCGCCGCCGAAGCTCGCGCACGCGGCAGCGAGTTGCTCCTCGCAGCCGAACGACGCAAGAGCCAGACCCTGGCTGCCCGCGTCGCCGAGCTCGAAGCGGCGACGCCTGCGACCGCGCCGGTCCTCAAGCCCTCCCGCACCGAGCCGCTGTTGCTCGGCGGGCACGGCAGCAAACCTGCCTCGTCGCCGCGTACGCCCTGTCCCGACGACGGCGACCCGCTTCGCCCCTGCCTGCGCTGAGCTGAAGTCCTCGCACAGCTTGGGGAGGGGCTTGGAGACAAGCGGCGGTGGCGCGCTATAGTCCCGGGCGATGCGCTTTTTTGCCGCTTACCCGTGCTTGGCCCTGTTCGCTCTCGCTTGTGGAGGCCCGCCGGTCACGGGTATCGAGTCGACTGAGGTCAGCATCTCGCTGTTTGCGGTGGCCAGCGCACCGGAGGTTGCGGGCATCGGTGACGAGACAGCGGAGGGCGGGCTCAGTGTGCGTCGCGCGTTCATCTCCACCAGCTCGATGACGCTGGTGCCCTGCAACGAGGACGCCGCCGAGATCGCGCTCAAGCCGAACGGCTACGACCTGCTCGCGCCACCGCTCGTCGGCGAGACCATCTCTACCGCCGTCAACGAGCTCTGCGCGCTGAAGCTCGCCTTCGCGCCGATCGGCGACGATGCTCCGCAAGGCGTCCCGGAAAACTCAGCCACCCTGATCCAGGCCTACAACGAAGCGGACGACCCGCTCGAGCTCGTCGGCGAAAGCGAAGACACCTTCGTGCTCGAAAGCGACGGCATCAGCTTCGGCCCGCTGCCGCTCCTGCTCGCGTTCGACGTCTCGACCTGGCTCGACGGTGCGCCGCACGACCCGGACATGATCGCCGAAGCCGTCGCGGTCATGGAAGCGCAGACAGCGCAGGCCATGGCCTTGTACGAGGACACCAACGGCAACTTCCTGCTCGACGACGACGAGAAAACCCCCATCGCCACCGTCCGCTAGCGCGGATCAGGCTCGCGGAGCCGGTCGCTCCGAGGGCACGCGCCCCAAGATACCCAGCTCGATACCCACCATCACGGCTTCCACCTTGGTCGTGACGCCGAGCCGATCGTAAATCGTGCGCAGATGGCTGCGCACCGTGTTCACGCTCACGCCGAGCGCGACCCCGATGTGCTCGTAGCTGTGACCGCCCTGCAGCAGCAGCAAGATCTCGCGTTGGCGCTCACTCAGCAGCTGCGATGCATCGGGGCTCGGCAAGCGCACCGCCGCCATCTTCGCCGAGCTGCGGCGTGCGCGCTGCAGCACCAGACGCGAAATCGCATCTGACATCGGCACGCCGCCGCGTGCCAGCTCGCGCACGCTGCTGGGTAGCTGCTCGGCATCCTTGGTGAACAGGTAGCCGCTCGCCCCTGCCTTGATCACGTCGACGGCACGCTCGTTGGCGGTCGGGCGCGAAATCACCAGCACCGGCAGCTCCGAGCGTGCGCGCGCCAGCTCGCCGATCGCCTTGACCTCCTGCGCCTCCACGTCGCTGAACGCCACCACCAGCACCTGCGGCTCGAGATCCGCCGTGGCCGACAAACACTCGTTGAGCGAGCAGACAGTGGTCGTGTTGAGGTCGCTCGCACCACGCAGCACTTGCCGGGCCAGGCCACCGTCTAGCTCCAGCAGCATCACACGCAATCGACTGGCGTCCTTGTCGCTATTTCCCAAACGTCAGGACCGTAGCACAGCGCGCCCCAGGGTACTAAGCTCGCTTTCCATGACTCTCGCCGAGCAGATCAAGGCTCGTATGTTCCAGGCCATGAAGGCGGGTAACTCCGTCGAGAAGGAAATCCTCCGCGTCGCCATGGGCGAGATCACGACTGACGCAGCGCGGGCCGGCAAGAAGGGCGACGACGAGGAGACCCAGGCCATCCTCCGGAAGCTCGTCAAGTCGAACGAGGAATCGCTGGCGGCGTCTCAGGACGGGGCACAGCAGGCGCAGCTCCGAGCCGAGATCGAGATCCTGAACGCATTCCTACCCAAGTCGCTCGGCGTCCCAGAAATCGTGCTTGCGCTCGGACCGGTCGCCGAGGCGGTCAAGGCCGCCAGCGGCGACGGACAAGCCACCGGCGTAGCGATGAAACACCTGAAAACTCTGGGCGCGGTCGTGAACGGCAAGGACGTTTCTGCCGCCGTGCGTCAGCTTCGGGCCTAGGGGCCCGAAGCTGGTTTTGTCTCGTGGTCTTTGGGGCCCCAGCCCCAAAGACGGGTGGCTGTTGGGTTTGCGCGAGCTGGGTGGG
>DATDEV010000617.1:0-8219 GCA_036522995.1 Polyangiaceae bacterium | reverse complement strand
GATGACAGGGGAGCGTCGGCGCGCGAGCCCTCCAACCGTTCCGCCTTCACGGGCCGGCGAGAACTTCGACCCCGAGCGAGAGCATGCCGCCGGGGGCGCCCCAAGTTGCCACTTGTTGTCGATCGACGAGGATCACGGCCGGTGTGGGCAAGAGCACGCCCGTGGCGTCGAGATTGACGCGCACATCGCGAGTAACGCGCAGGCCCAGGCCTAGCATGCCGTAGCCGCCCGCCAGCCACACCTCGCTGTTGCTGCTGCGCACCGGGTCGATTGCGGTACCACGGGTCATGACGCGTGCGCCCGCGAGGCCCAGACTCACCCGCGGCCAAAGCCTTGCGCCATCGCGAACGAAGCTGCAACCCAGGCCCCCGCCCAGCAGCAGCGGCTCCACCTCGACGTGCCCTTCTGGCACGTCAGCCTGCTCCGCAAATAGCGGCAGTGCCGCGAAGGCTCGCAGCCCGAAACAACCTCCGAGCTTCAGACCTACGGCCCATAGCGTCGACAGCGAGGGGCCCACGCTGCGCAAGCCCAGCTCTGCGGCGAGCCCGCCCGAGAGCGAGAAAATGGCCGTCTTCGTCGGAGGGGAGGGGGGGCCTCGCGGCGCGCCGGGCTCGGGACAGGGCGAAGCCGCGGCCGCGCGAGATTGCGCGTGAAGCTCCATCATGCTGGCGCGGAGCAGCTCGAGAGTCCCGAGCGCCACCTCCCTCGGATCGCCGCTCGAGGTAGCTGCTGGCGTCAGTGAGCGCGTGAGCGTGTGAGCCGTCGCCGCATCGGAGAGCCACAGCTCGCTGCCCCGTGCGCTGGCCAGGACCCGGATGGCGGCGATACCGCCGAGGCTGCGCGCCGTTCGCTCGAGCGCCTCCGTTCCGTTCGAGTTCTCCGGCGTCGCGCTGAGCACGATGACCGCCAGACCTAGGCTGCGCAAGTCACGCTCCAGCTGGTCCGAAACCGCATCGCCCGGCTCGTCTGCCACGAGCACGATCAGCGCCGTCGAGGTACGGACGTCCTGCGTACCAGCGGCTTCCGGGGTGCCGCTAGATAGCGCTTCGGCGCTCGCCGTTGCCTCGTCGAGCACCAAAACCAGCAGCAGGGCGCTGGCAAGCGCGTGCTTCACTCAGTCCCCTTCGTGGGAGCCGAGCGCTTGGCGAGCCATCGAGGCGTGTGGCCCATCGGGGTATGCGGCAAGATATCGCGATGCCGCTCGCTTTGCACCGCTACGGTTGCGCATCGCCAAGTGGGACTCGATCACGCGGCCCGAGGCTTCGCGCGCCAGGAGCCCGCGCGGTTGCTCGCGCAGGTACAGCTCGAACCAAGTAACGGCCTCGGCAGAGGGCGAGGCGCGCCCCAGCATGTACGCGGCCTGGGCGGCCGCAGGCTGACCGGAGAAGCGCTTGCGGCACTCGAGCAGCGTCGTCCGCTCGAGGTCGGGCCGACCCGCCTGGCGCGAGGCGCGCGCGAGGTCCAACAAAGATTCCGCGCTGGCGCTGCCATAGATGCTGGACAGGCCCGCCCGCTCGGCGGCAGCTACCGCCTCACGATGCTTGCCCGCCTGCGCAAGCGCGGCCCAAGAAGGCCGGGCAGGTTCGGCAGCGGCGCGCTCGCCGTCGCGGGGCTCGGCGGTTGCCGTGGCGGCCTCTGGCGCCGCTGGTAACGTCTTTGCCGCCGGCTGGTCTGCGGTCGCAGCCGCCGCCGTGACCTGCCCCAGCTCCATGACGCGGCGCTCGAGATCGACGCGGCACAACTGCCCGGCGCGCACCTCTTGCCCGTCCTGAATCAGCGGGCCGCGCACTCGCACGGCTCCGTGCAGGACTCGCAGCTCGAACTGACGCGCCTCGGGCGACCAGGACACGTCGAGCTGGGTGCCGAGCACGACCACCTCGAACGGACCCGCGCTGAACGCCCAGTCGGTCTCCGCGCGGTGCACGACCTCGGCGCTCACCGAGCCGCGTTCGAGCTCGATGCGCGCCCCACCGCGCGCTAGCTGACTGACTCGGCCACGCGAGCCCGGCGCGAGCGAGACTCGGCTTCCTTCCGAGAAGCTCAACGAAAGCGGCTGCGTCACTTGCGCTTGCAGCCAGCTACCGACCTGACCCTGCTCATCGGCGATCTGAAAGCTTGCCGGAGCAGGCCCGCGCCAGGTGAATACCACCGCGGCAGCCACCAGCGCGATGCCGGCGAAAGCGAGCCCGTACGCCACGCGACGGTTGCCCCTCCGGCTGGACGCGGCATGCGCCTCGAGGACTCGGCGTCGGACGCTGGCACTGTCGAGCTGGGGCGGCTTGCGCGATAGCGCCTCCTGCACCGCCTCGAACAGGCGCTTTCCTTCGAAATCGGTCATGACGCGCCTCCGTTGAGCCAACTCGCGAGCGCCGGTTGCTGCTTGGCGCGCGCGAGAAAACGGGCCTCACCACGCGTCAAGCGTCGCTTGAACGTCGAGAGCGACATGCCGCACGCTTTGGCGGCATCTTCTACTGGGAGGCCCTCGATGCGTCGCATCACGATGGCGATGCGATCGTCGGGCGGTAGGTCATCCAGGATGCGGTACACCTGTCTCAGCAGCCCCGTGTGCGGATCGCTCGACTCCACCGGGACCTCGGGCAGCTCTTCGTGGGGAAGCAAGTGAAGCCAGCGCTGCCGCCGACGGCGCCGCAGGTGCGAGCGTACTTTGCCAGCCGCGACTCCCAAGAGCCAACCCTTGAGCGCTGCGGGCTCGCGCAGCTTGTCGATCGAAGAGAAGGCGTAAATGAAAACCTCTTGAGCTACGTCTTCGGAGTCTGCTTCACGTCCCAATAGTCGATACACCAGGCCCAGCACGCTGGCTGCGTGTCGGTCATAGAGCCGCCCTGCCGCCCCGGCGTTGCCGGCCTTGAGCGCTTCTGCCAGCTCCGCATCGGTCTCGGGGGGGGGCCCGGGATGGACCTCTCCCCAGCGTCCGGCTTGGCCGGCGTCAGATTCGGAGAGGCCGGTGGTGGCCACTGATAGGTAGGGGCGGGCGGCGGTCTCAAACGGTCCAGGATTCTGAAGCCCATGCTAACTTTCGCGCTCGATGGTGACCGCGCGCGGAACGTCCCGGCTCCGCTCCATCTGCTTCGGCGGCGCCTTGCTCGGCGCTTTCGGCTGTGGTGACCGCTACTTGACGGCGATCTTACCGGCGGGCCGGGACGAGACACCCGCTGACGAGTGCTCGGCCGGCGAAGGGCAGGGAGCGGGGCCGCTGCCACCGATGGGTTGGAACGGTTGGAACACCTTCGCTTGTCGGCCAGAGCTCGACCAAGCGAAGTTCATCGCCAACGCCGATGCGCTCGTCGAGCGGGGCCTGCGCGCGGTGGGCTACGAGTACATGAATCTCGACGACTGTTGGCAAGCGGGTGGGCGCGACGCCGACGGCACGGTGCTCACGAATACGATGCGCTTCCCAGATGGCATCGCGGCGCTGGGTGACTACGTGCACCAGCGCGGAATGAAGCTCGGCATCAACTCGTCGGTGGGCGGTTGCATGCGTGCAGAGCTCGTCACGCCCGGCAGTCAGGGCTACGAAGCACAAGATGCCGCAGCTTACGCGAGCTTTGGCGTCGACTACGTCAAGTACAACGGCTGTGGAGGCGACCCCGCCGGCATGCAGGCAAGCTTCGAGACGATGCGCGACGCGCTCCGCCAGAGCGGCCGCCCCATGCTCTTCAGCATCAGCAATGCGCCGTTCAAACCGTGGCACCCTGAGGTGGGGCACCTCTGGCGGACCCACGGGGACATCGAGCCCACCTGGCAAGGCATCCTCTCCACCATCGACGCAACCACGGGCCTCGCCGCTTACGCGGGCCAGGGCGGCTACAACGACTCGGACATGCTCTGGGTCGGCAACGCGGGGCTGAGCGAAGCCGAGAGCCGGGCGAGCTTCTCGATGTGGGCGATTTTGGCTTCGCCGCTGCTCGCCGGCAACGACCTCACGGTGATGTCAGAGGCCACGCAGGCCATCCTGACCCAAGCCGATGTGATCGCGCTCAATCAAGACGCGCTGCGGCTGCAGGGCGTGCTGGTCGCCACTCAGGGTGAGGTGGCAGTTTATGCCAAACCCCTCGCCGAGTGCGGCGCGCGCGGCGTCGTGCTGCTCAATCGTGGCGATGAGGCTGCGGTCGGCAGCGTGGGTTGGCAGGAGCTGGGGCTCGCTGCAGGTCCAGCCCTGGCCCGTGATCTCTGGGCCGGAGTCGAATCGACCGCAGTCGACGGCGTGACCGTGACCGTGGCGCCGCACGATGTCGTCGCCCTGCGCATCGTGGGCACCGAGCCGCCGTTGCCTCGCGGCGAGGTTTACCTGAGCGACCTCACCTGGACCTACGCCGCGAACGGCTGGGGGCCGGTGGAACGTGACCAGGAGCTCGGGGGTACTGACGCCGGTGACGGCGGACCGCTGATGCTGGGCGGACGTCGCTACGAGAAAGGCTTGGGCACGAACTCACCTTCGCTGGTGCGTTATCGCCTGGGAAAGCGCTGCCGTGAGCTGAGCGCCCAAATCGGTATCGACGATGCCGCCGGTGACACCGGAAGCGTGGTGTTTCAAATTTGGGCTGATGGTCAAAAGCTGTTCGATAGCGGCATCGTGTACAAGGGCACGCCCTCTCAGCAGATGAGCGTGGACGTGACAGGCAGGAGCGAAGTCCGGCTGTGGGTGGGTCAGGTCGATGAGTTCGGCCAAGATCACGCCAACTGGGCGGATGCAAGACTGCGCTGCGATGACTGAGTCGGCGCGGCGACTTCTGCTCCGCAGCGGCTGAACGATTTGTGAACCGAGCGGCGTTGCCGCTGGCCCTAACCCCCAGAGGTCAGCCGGTGACTCGAAGTATTGCGCTTGTTTTCCAAATGAGTGCGTCAACGTTACACGTTGCCGCGACGGTCCTGGCGACAGGCTGCGCTCTGGCAGCAACGGGATGCAGCGGGGCCCCCAGCCATCAGCAGCCGGATGCTCCTCCTGGCAGTGCAGGCTCAGCAGGCTCAGCAGGCTCAGCAGGCGCTGGAGGCGGCGGCAGCGGGGCCGGGGGGACGGGCTCGCTACCGACGACGTGTACGGCTCCGGCTCCCGGGGCGGCCCCGATTCGCCGGCTCACGCGCTTCGAGTTCAACAATACCGTGCGCGACCTGCTGTTCGACTCCTCGAAGCCGGGGGATCGCCTGCCGCCCGAGGTCAAGGGCAACGGCTTCAGCAACGACGCCGCGTCGCTGACCACGAGCCGCTCCCACGTCGATGCCTATCACGAAGCGGCGGGCACGCTCGCGCGAACGGTCACGGCAGATCCCGCCGCGCTCGCCAAGCTGAGCGCGTGCGACGTCGCAGCCCAGGGCGAAGACGTTTGTGCCAAAAGTTTCGTCACCGACTTCGGACGCAAAGCCTTTCGGCGCGACTTGAGCGAGCCGGAGAGCGCGGCGCTGTACGCCGTCTACCAGGCCGGCAAGGAGGGCACCGGCCATCTAGACGGCTTGCGAGCCGTCATCGAGATGGCTCTGCAATCGCCTCAGTTCTTGTACCGCGTGGAGCTGGGCAAGAAGGTGGACGGGCAAACCGTGCTGCGACCGACCTCGGTCGAGATGGCGACTCGCCTGTCGTACCTGCTGTGGGGCTCGACGCCCGACGCTGCCTTGCTGGATCTAGCCTCAGCGGGGCAGCTCGAGACCAAAGAGCAGATCCGCGCGCAGGCGGAGCTGATGCTGCAGGACAAGCGCGCGCGCGACGTCGTGCGTTACTTCACGAACACCCTTTACGGCATCGCCGGGCTCGACGGGCTCGAGCGCGACGCCGCTACCTTCCCGACTTATAGCCGCAGCCTAGGGCCGCTATTTCGGCAAGAAACCGAGCATTTCATCGAAGACGTCGTCTTCAACGGCGCCGGCGATTTCGCAACCCTGTTCAACGCGAGCTTCAGCTTCGTCAACGGTCCACTGGCGGCCTTCTATGGCATCCCCGGCGTGACCGGCGAGCAATTTCAGCGCGTTGAACGCAATCCCCTGCAGCGCCTCGGTCTGTTGAGTCACGCCAGTGTGCTGGCTTCGACTACCCCAGGCAGTCGCAACGATCCGGTGGTACGCGGAAAGTTCATTTACGAGGAGCTGTTCTGTGGCCACGTGCCCAATCCGCCCTCGGGTCTCGTCATCAAAGAGCCGCCTGCCGATCCCACACGCACGACGCGCGAGCGTTTCGCTGCGCATCGAGACCAGGCCGCGTGCAAGGGCTGCCACACCATGCTCGACCCGATCGGCTATGGCCTCGAAAACTTCGACGGGGTCGGGCTGTGGCGCGACACCGAAAACGGCAAGCCCATCGATGCTACGGGCGAGCTGCCCGAGCTCGACGTCGCGGGGCCGTTCAACGGACCGATCGAGCTGGCACAGAAGATCGCCAGTAGCCAAGACGCACGCAAGTGCTTCTCCAAAAAATGGCTGAGCTTCGCCTACGGCCGCGTGCTCAGCGATGCCGACGCCTGCACGCAGGCCCAGTTGGAGACTGCCTTCCGCGACTCAGGTGGCAACGTGAAGGCGTTGCTCCTCGCGGCCACGCAAACCGACGCGTTCCTTTACCTGCCCGCACCGACTCTCTGAGGAAGCATGATCACGTCCAAGAATCGACTCACCAGGCGCACGCTGCTGCGTGGCGCCGGTCACGTGGCGATCGGGCTGCCTTTTTTGGAAGCCATGCTGCAGCCGCTGCAGAGCCACGCGCAGGCGGCGCAGGCCCCCAAGCGGCTGGTCATTTTCTACTCGCCGGGCGGCACGCTGCTGGACAAATGGCGGCCCACGGGGAGCGAGACGCAATTCACGCTGAGCGACATGATGGCGCCGCTGGTTCCCCACCAGCAGGACCTGCTGCTGCTCGATGGCTTGAACCTGTCTGTCGCGGACATCGGTGTTGGTCACCCCCACAGTCGCGGAATGGCCGGCATCCTAACTGGCACCGAGCTCTTGCCGGGCACCTTCGTGACCGGCATGGGCAACGCGAGCTTCGCCAACGGTCCTTCGGTGGATCAGGTCATCGCCAAGCGCATCTCGGCCGCCAACAAATTTCCCTCGCTCGAGTTCTCGACCGCATGGGCCATCTCGGGTCGCTCCACCATGGACGGAGCCGTGGCTGAGACGTCGAACGCCGCAGACCAGATCACGTATGCCGGCGTCAAACAGCCGGTGCCGCCCATGATCAAGGCCAACGTCGCATTCGATCGTGTGTTCAAGGACCTGCCGACGGGCGCTCCCGACGCTGCCGCGGAGCTGGAGAAGAAGAAGCAAATCTCCATTCTGGACGCCGTCCGCGAGCAATACAGCGCCGTCTCGGCCCAGTTGGGTGCCGCCGATAAGGCCAAGCTGGAGGCACACGCGCAACTCATCCGAGAGATGGAGATGAGTCTGGGTGCCGTCGCTTCGGGCGAGAGCTGCGAGCCGCCGACGGCGCCGGGCGCTGCCGACATGGACGTGCCGACGAAGGGCAAGCTCATGACGGACCTGCTCGTGGCGTCACTGGCTTGCAATTTGACGAGCGTCGCGACCATGCAGTGGGCCGATAGCGAATCGAAGTTTCCGCTCAACTTCGCCCCGCTCAACTTGCTCGATCACCATCACGGCTACCAGCACGACAGCGCCTTCGATCCGAACGCTCTGTTCAAGATCCATCAATGGTTCGGCTCGAACTTCGCCTACCTGCTGGACAAGCTCAAGCTGGTGGAGGAGGGCGGCGGCACGCTGCTCGACAATACGGTGGTGCTGTGGGTTACCGAGATCCAGGAACCGCCGACGCATAACCAGACGAACATTCCTTTCGTGATGGCGGGCGGTAAAAACGCCGGAATCAAAACGGGCCGCTGGCTCAAGGTGCCGGGCCAACCGCACAACAACTTGCTCGTCTCGCTGCTCAACACCTTCGGCGGAACAGAGACCTCGTTCGGGCATCCCGATTACAACACCGGTGCATTGGCAGGGCTCACGTGACGGCCCCGCGTTTGCAAGCTTTCACAGCCGGCTGCGTTGCATTGCTCATCGGCGCCTGCAGCGACGGGATGACGCCCAGTCCGGCAAGCTCGGGCGGAACGTTTGGTAGCTCAGCGGGCAGCGGCCCCGCCGGAGCCGGAGCTGGGGGAAGCAACACGTCAGCAAGCGCTGGCTCTTCGGGCAGCGGCCAAGGCGGAGGCGGAGGCGGAGGCGGAGACGGAGGCGGAGGCGGAGGCGGAGGCGGAGGCGGAGCGGGT
>DATDEV010000616.1:0-3524 GCA_036522995.1 Polyangiaceae bacterium | reverse complement strand
CAGCTGCCTGGCGCCCGGCTCGCGCCGCACCTCGAACTGAATGAGGCCCGGCTCCTTTGCCGACTCGAAAAACGAATCCTCCTCGAGCTTCGCCAGCAGCTCGGCCTCGCCGTCCACGAAGCCCTCGCGGAACGCAGCGTGTGCCTTCTCGCGCCCCTCTTCGTCGGTCATCGGATCGCACTACTGCGCCCGGCGTCATGACGCCAACCTGGGGGCAGTGCGGGGGCAAAACCGCCCATGGCGCTGACCAAAACCCCGCGGTTCTCAACGGTGCTCCGATCCGCAGCTGAGGTTAGTTCAGCTGCGGTTCGACTTGTTTTCTCGGGCTCCGACTCAAGGACTCGAACCTTGGACCCGGCGGTTAACAGCCGCCTGCTCTACCAACTGAGCTAAGTCGGAATAAGGGCGCAGACAGTACCCACGGAACGCGGAAGGTCAAGCGCTCCCGCGGTCAGAAATCGCAAATCGGCCGGCGGGTGTGGAGGCGTCGAGCGATCCTCGATGCGAGCGCAAAGCCCCCACATTTCTAGATTCATTGGAATTTAAGCGCAACCTGAGCTGGATATCGCTCCCGTGTTACTGAGCGGCCCTCGATGCCGCAGGAAGACGCAACACGCAGCGCCGGTAGGGGCGGCCTGGCCGTGGCTGGAGCCAAGGTCTACTTCATCCTGCTCGGGCTGGTGCAGCAGATCGCGCTGCCTCGCGTGCTCGGCTTGGACGGCTACGGCGCACTCTCGCGGGTGCTGTCGATCGCCAGCATTACCTACAATCCGATCACCACCATGTCGATCCAGGCGGTGAGCCGCACCGTGGTGCAGACGCCCCCCGCCGAGCTCCCGGGTACGGTGAGACGCGTGCTGACCGCGCACGCGCTGTTCGGCGTGCTGCTGGCGGTGGCTTTCGCGATCGCGGCACCCAAGCTGGCCGAGCTGGCTGGCGCCGGTCACGTGGAGACGCCCCTGCGCATCCTGAGCGCCGTGCTGGTGCTCTACGCCGTGTACACGCCGCTGATCGGCGTCGCCAATGGCCAGAAGCGCTTCCTGCTGCAGGCCGGGTTCGACGTGATGTCGGCCACGCTGCGCACGCTCGGACTGGTGCTGGGCGCGCTGCTGGCGCGCGGCTGGCTCGGCAGCGGTCCGGCCGGCTCGGCCGCGGGCTTCGTGGTGAGCGCCAGCACTGTGCTCGTCATCGCCGCGCTGGCGATTGGCACGGGGAGCCGGAGCGCCACCTCCTTCTCGCTGCGGCGTTACCTGGGCTTGGCTCTGCCGCTGCTACTCGGTCAAGTGCTGCTCAACCTGCTGTTTCAGGCCGATCTCACCCTGCTTGGACGCTTCGCCAGCCACGCTGCCGAGGTCGCGGGGCAGCCACTGTCACGCGCCGACGCGCTGGTGGGCGCCTACCGCGCCACGCAGCTGTTTTCGTTTCTGCCCTACCAGATCCTGATCGCGATCACCTTCATCCTGTTTCCGATGCTGGCCGGCGCGGCGCAAGCCAAAGACCCCGAGGCGATCGCGCGCTACGTCCGAACCGGACTACGCCTGTCACTGATCATCGCCGGCGCCATGGTCAGCGTGACGTTGGGGCTGGCGCCGCGGCTGCTGGAGCTGCTGTTCGGGGCCGAGGCAGCACAGCTCGGTGGTAGGGCGCTCGGCCTGCTGTCGCTCGGCTTCGGCGCCTTCGCGCTGTTCGGCATCCTGACCACCGTGCTCAATAGCCTGGGCCGCGAACGAGAGAGCATGTGGGTGACGGGGCTCGCTGTCGTGGTCGTCGGCAGCCTCTGCTTCGGGCGCGCGCGCGGCGCGGCGTTCGGTGAGGAGCTGCTGTGGCTCACCGCCCAAGCGACCTCCACAGGCCTGATCGTGGCCACCGCCATCGCGGCGCTACTCGTGTACCGCGCCGCCGGAGCGCTGGTCTCGCCCTGGACGCTGCTGCGCTGCGGCTGCGCCCTGGTCGTGGCCGCGCTCGTCGCTCGTAACGCCTTCCCGGAAGGCAAGTTGCTCACGCTGGTGGCCGCTGCGCTCACGCCGCTCGTCTACCTGCTGGTGCTCGTGGCCTCGCGCGAGCTGGGCAGCGCCGACCTGGGCATCCTGCGCCGCGTGCTCAAGCGCTAGCGAGCGAGTCAGTCGTCGCTCAGGCGGCGGCTTCGCCGGCCGCGATCGCCTCGCGCACGAACAGATCCTCGAGCGTCTCCTGCCGCGACACCAGCTCCTCGATCGAGAGCTTGGCCGCGAGCGCTCGCTCCAGCAGCCGATTCAAGGTGTCGCTGCCTTCCACGACGACGCTCAGCAGGCCGCCGATGCGCTGGACCTCGAGCCCCTCGCCCTCCAGCTCGCTGGCAAACGCCGCAAAATCCCCACTGAACGTCACCTCGCTGCGCCGGACGTCGCGCCGCAGCAGCTCGCCGATCGCTCCGGTCACGACCACCTCGCCCTTGCGCAGGATGGTGACGCGATCGCACAGCGTCTCGACGTCGTTCAGGATGTGGGTCGAAAAAAAGATCGTCCGCCCGCGCTTGCGTTCGTCGACGATCAGGTCCCTCACCTCTTTGCGGCCAACCGGATCGAGCCCGCTCATCGGCTCATCCAGAATCAAAAGCTCCGGATCCGCCACCAGCGCCGCGGCCAGCCCGGTGCGTTGCAACATGCCCTTGGACAGGCGCCGCACTGGCCGATCGGCGGCGTAAGCGATGCCGACCTGATTGAGCACCTGCCGGCAGCGCGAACGCGCCGCAGCGCTGCTCAGCCCCGAGAGTCTGCCGCACAGCTCGACGAACTCGGTCGGCGTGAGGTACGGATAGACGTAGGGGTTTTCGGGGAGAAAGCCGATGCGCGCCAGCGCGCGCCGACTCGGCACCGGCTCACCGAACAGCTCGGCCTTGCCCGCGCTGGGCCGAATCAGACCGGTGAGCATCTTGATGGTCGTGGTCTTGCCGGCGCCGTTCGGTCCGAGGAAGCCGAAAATGTCTCCCCGCTCGACGCGGAAGGAGATGTCTTTCACGGCCTGGACCCGGCGCATGAACAGCCCCTGGCGAAATTCCTTCTTCAGACCCTCGACCCGGATGACGGCTTCTGTCACTTTACGACCAGGACGGTAGCTTCGATGGGTTTCTGGGTAAAGCACTCGAGGTGCGCCCAAGCGCGGGAAAACCATACCTTTTCGGCTATTTTCAATGTGCCGCGAAAGGGTGATAGAAAGCGAAACCGGGTGCCTCGCTTCACCTGCCGTGCGCTCAACCGAGGAAATTACGAGGAATGATGAATCGGGTAGGACTGACGTCGATTTCGCTGCTGGGGTTGTTCTGGGCCGTGGGGGCACGGGCTCAGGGTTCCTTGCCGCCCGCTCCGCCGCCGCCACCTCCCCCCGCGGCCGCACCCGCACCCGCGCCCGCCCCGGCTGCACCCGCCGCGCCCGCACCCGCCGCACCCGCGCCGGCGACAGCTGCTCCGGCCGCACCAGGCGCTGAGCCTGCTACCCCCGCCGCGCCGCCGGCCGCTTCCGCTTCTGCCAGCGCCGACGCGGCCCTG
>DATDEV010000615.1:0-14663 GCA_036522995.1 Polyangiaceae bacterium | reverse complement strand
GCGCGCTCCACGTAGCGTTTACTTCTCGACACGAAGGGCGCAGCGGCAGCCAGCTCGACCGCTGCGCCGCTGAGAGCGCGCTGCAGGCCCGCAGTAGCCCGGCTCCCTGGTGGCCTACGTGTGGGAGGCATTTCGGTTTTTCGCGCGGGGGATGCGCCCCGAACGTTTTTGAGTATGGTGGAGGCAGGGTCATGATCCGCGGAGCAGTCGGGACTGTTTGGGCTGGAGTGTTCGGCATCGGCTTGGCGCTGTCGCCGCTGCTCAGCGGCTGCGGTAGCGGCGAGGGCCATCGCCAAGTCATGGCCTGCCCGGAGGAGTGTCCGGAAGGTGAATGCGACGAAACGACCGGCATTTGTTTGGCACCCGCCGAGGCGAGCGGTGGCCAAGGCGGCCAAGGCGGCCAAGGCGGTGAAGGCGGCGAGCCCAGCCCGCCCGCCGAAGCGAGCGGCGGCCAAGGCGGCAGCGGGGGTGAAGGCGGCACGTTGCCCGAGGGCAAGCCGCCCGTGGTCGTGCTCACTGCGCCTCAAAACGGTGACGTCACCGGGTCCACCGTCGCCTTCCAATTCGAAGCGGATGAGCCGTCGACGTATACCTGCACGCTGAACGAAGAGCCCGTCGAAGCATGCGAGCCTGGCATCACGCTGAGCGATCTGGACAGCGGCGCGAACACCTTCAGCGTGATGGCCACCGACGAGGATGGTGAAGAGTCGGAGCTGGTCGACGTCACCTTCATCGTGAACTACGCGCCCAGCATCGGCGAGGTGCCCGAGATCGTAACGCCGGAGGACGTGAGCACCGGGGCGATCCCGTTCAGCGTGCTCGATCCGGACAGCGCGCTTGCCGACCTGATCGTGACCGCCGAGCTCGATTCGGAGCTGCCGGTTCCGCCGTCAGGGCTGCTCCTGGCCGGCGCTGCGGGCGACCGCTCCCTCAGCCTCACGCCCGCACCGAACGCCTTCGGTCAGGCGCTGCTCACGCTCAGCGTCTCCGATGGCTTCGAGACCACCACCCGGCAAGTGCCCGTCACGGTGACGCCCGTGAACGACGCTCCCAGCATCGAGGACGTGCCCGACAAACGCCTCGCTGAGGGCGAAGTGCTCGGGCCGATCACGTTCCAGGTCGCGGACCTCGAAACGCCCGCCGCAGAGCTCGCGGTCACTGCACGAACCAGCGACCCGGCCAAGGTGCCGCTCGCAGCTATCGTGCTCGGAGGCAGCGGGGCGGAGCGTTCCTTCACCATCACGCCGGCCGCCCAGCAGTCGGGCACCGTCACCATCACGCTCAGCGTGAGCGACGGCCAGCTCACCGACACCGATACCTTCGTGCTCACGCTGGGCTCGACCGACGATGCGCCCAGCATTTCTGCCATCGCCAACCAGACCACGCCCGAGGACACACCGAAGACCGTGGCCTTCACGGTGAGCGATCCGGACACCAACGTGAGCACGCTCATCCCGAGCGCCAGCTTCGACCCGAACGGTATCGTACAGAGCGTCAGCTTCGGCGGCAGCGGCGCAAACCGCACCTTCACCGTCACGCCCAAGGCGAACCTGAGCGGCTCGGCGCCGATCAGCATCACCATTTCGGACGCTTCGGGCGGAGTCTCGAGCGCCTTCACGCTGACCGTGACGCCCGTGAACGACGCGCCGAGCATCACGCCTCCTGCCAACAGGAGCATCAACGAAGACACCTCTACGGGCGCCCTGCCCTTCAACGTGCTCGACATCGATTCAGCCACGCTCAGCGTGAGCGCTACCTCGAGCGACCCGGCCCTGGTACCGAACGCCAACATCAGCGTGTCGCCCGCGTCCGGCGCGCCGGGCACGCGCAACGTCACCGTGACCCCGCTGGTCAATCGCAGCGGCGGTCCGGTCACCATCACGCTCAGCGTGAGCGACGGAGCGCTCACGAGCACGGGCACTTTTACCGTCACCGTCGTGCCGGTGTCGGACCCGCCGAGCATCACACCCCCTGCCAACCAGAGCATCAACGAGGACACGTCCACCGGCGCACTGGCGTTCAGCGTCGCCGACGCGGACTCGGCGAGCGTCACGGTCACCGCCACTTCCAGCGATCAGGCCCTGGTCCCGAACGCCAACATCGCGGTAGCGCCCGCCGCGGGGGCGCCCGGTAACCGCAGCGTCACCGTGACCCCCGTGGCCAACAAGAACGGTGGCCCCGTCACGATCACGCTCACCGCCAGCGACGGAGCGCTCACTGCCACCGGCTCCTTCAACGTGACGGTGCAGCCGGTCAACGACCCGCCCACCATCTCCAACATCACCGATCGCACCGTGGAGCCCAACACCGCCACGGGCGTGATCGCCTTCACGGTCGCGGACCCCGACGGGGACACGCTCGCCGTGAGCGCGAGCTCGAGCGATCTGCGCGTCGTCCCCACCGCGGGCATCGCGCTGGGCGGCACCGGCGGCAATCGCACCATCAACGTGACGCCCGGCACCAATCAGGGCGGCACGTCGACCCTGACGGTGACGGTCAGCGACGGCCATGGCGGCAGCGCGAGCGACACCTTCGTGCTGTCGGCCAAGGTGAGGATCGCAGGCGCCGTCCGTGGCAACGGCTCGGTCGTGGCGAGCGGCACGGGCTGCCCCGGCGGCACCGCCAGCTGCACGGCGCTGCCGGGTGCCGGCACGGTCACGTTCGTGGCCACGCCAGCGGCGAGCGCGACCTTCGTCGGCTGGAGCGGCGCTTGCTCGGGGACCGGTAACGGCGTCGTCAACCCGATCCCGACGGCGGGCGCCACCTGCACCGCAACCTTCCGCAACCTGTGGGCGCGCTTGTTCTATGCGCCTGATGACCTGGCCACTCACTTCCCCACCATAGGCGCCGGCGTGGTCGAGACGTCCAAAGGCCTACGCTACCTGGCCAACAATCAACCGTCGCGCGCCTTCACCTCGGCCGTGGTCTGGAACGCGGACCCCGCGACGGGGGCCGTGCGCGCCGGCAGCGCGTTCTCCATCGACGAAAAGGGCACTGCGCTGCGAGCCATGGGCCAGGTGGTGGATCCGGCCAACGCCGCCGGCAGCGTGGCGCTCGTTTACTCCGCGACGCGCCAGGGCTCGGGGCTGCTCTGGCTCAACGACACCAATCAACTAACCGGGATGCTGAGCTACGAGTCTGCGAACACGGCGGTGGTCAACGTGCCGGCAGCGCTGGTTAGCAGCCCCGCGGGCGGCCTGGCCTTCGTGGAAAGCACGCACAACACCAGCCAGGTGGCGGTGTTTCCGACCTTGACTCAACTGGTGCGCGTGGACGGGCTCGGCAACGTGCTCGGAGCGACGGTGTTCCGCGAAGCCTTCGGGAACGTGATTGGAGGCGTACTCGACTGCTCCAAGGCCAGCCCGCGCGGGAACCACGCACCGAGCGCGCTCGCCGTGAATTCGGACGGATCTTACCTGGTCGCCGGCGAAGTTCTCAACGGCACGTTGAACGAAACGAACCTGACCTTGCTGGACAAGAACGGCGATCTGGTTTGGGGCTGGCACATCAGCACGCGTTGGTCGACGCAACCGAACGCCATCACCGTCAACGGCAACAACTTCCTCGTGACGGGCAGTATCCTGGACGACGCGGGCACCAGGGACGCCTTCGCGCTGTCCATCAGCAAGACCGGTGTCATCAACTGGATGCGCCGCATCGGAGAACCCGGCGTCGACGAAGATGCCTTCCACGGCGTCGCCAGCGGCACGAGCTTCGTGGTCGTCGGCTACACCGCGCAGTCGGGGACCAACGAGCTGTTTGCGGCCACCATCCTGGCGAACGGCTCGGCCGTCTCCGGGCGCGCCTACGGAGATGCCGGCAACGAGCAGGGGCGCTGGCTCACGAGCGCGGCCGGCGGCGGCTACCACCTGTTCGGCGTGTCGGCCGGCTCCTTCGGCTCCACCGCGGCTTCCGCCTGGGCGCTGCGCGTGGACAAGGACCTTCAGATCACACTCGAGACCGGCTCCAGCGCGGCCTTCCAGCCTACGCTGACAGCCGTGGACACCAGCGCCTCGCAGGTCACCTGCGTCGGAGCCGGGACCTACAGCAAGGTCACCGTGCCGCAGAATTCCATGGGCGCGACCACCACCGCGATCACGGTGGGCGGCCCCTATCAGGCAAACCCGTAGCGCTCGCGAGCGGCGGTCGCAGGCGGCGACAACCAGGGCGACTGCGGGCCGCGCGGCGTGAGATGCGCAAAGGGGCTCCCTGACGCATCTGGACACCGTACACGCTTGCCCTGACGGGGCCGCCGCGGGTCGCGTCTGCGGGCCCGCTACAGGAGCGGAGTGAGCACGCCTCGGCGCTCGTCGTGGAGCCGCGCAGTGTCGAGCTCGTCGAGCGAAAGCACGTTGTTCAGTGAGGTCATGCGCGGGTACTCGGTCTGATCGAAACACCACTGCAGCGTGCCGCCCGAGTCGTACATCAGCACCTGGTAGCCATCGCCAGCATGCGAGGGACCGTGACCTTGCCAGTTGGCAACGAGGTAGTCACCGGTCGGCAGCAATTGATAACCGGAGAAGAAATGCGGCGACAGCGCACGGCGCAGGCCCGGCGGCTCTGGCTGCTGCTTGCCACCGATGCTGACGCTGAGCTCACCGCGCACGGGGTCGATCAGCAGCAGGCTGGCCGCGTAGCCGCTGGATACAACAAGGCGGTCGCGTCCCACGCGCACGGCTTTGACCATGCTGTCCGCCGGCACCCCGTCCGGTACTTCGAACAATGTGCTGATGCCCGTGCGCCAGTCAGCCTCGTGAATGGAGCGCCGGCCTTTCGTCTCCGAGCAGAACAGCAGCTTATCGTCGGACGTGAGACGCAGCATTCGCCCCTTCTGCAGACCGGTGCGTGAGAGCTGCCGGCCCTCGAGCAGCGCGCCCTGGGCGTCGAGCTCCCACAGAAAGATGCCGTCAGCGTCGTTGCCCAGCACCACGCTGTGCCCGTTGGGCAAGCGCCGCACCGATTCGATACCGCTCGCGCCCGGCACGACCACCTCGCGCCCGAGCCGCCCCCCGGCAAGCTCGAGCTCCACGAAGCCAGTAGGGGTGCTGCGCAGAACGCGCTCGCTGCCGATCGGCTGTAGATCGCGACCGGGACCGCTGACGGTCCAGCTGCGAGAGGGCACGTCCAAGTCCAGATAGTGAAGGGCCGAGCTGCCCTCGTCGTTGAGCAGCAGCCTGCGGGGAGCTCGAGACATCCGGGCGACTCAGCGGAAGACGAACACGTTCGTGATCTGGCGGGCGAACTCCTGGGTGCCCCATTGCCAGACGAGCTCGTTGCCGGGCGTGAGCTCGACGACGTGGGGCTGGTCGCTGCCAGGGCTTGCGAGATGACCGAGCCAGTTGGCAACGATGTAATTGCCGTTCGGCTGCCGCACGAAGCCCGAGAAGAAGTCGAAAGCGTCGAAATTCGCCTTGCCGCCGACCTGGCTGACGATGGCGCCAGCTTGGTTGATTTCGACCACGGTCGACGGATCGCCCGTGGTGCCGTAGGCGCCGCCGCCCTCGCGCCACCACACGGCGTAGCCCTTGGCGCCCGCACCGAGCGACGCCTTCCAGACCTGCACGCCCTGGTCGTTCACTTCGTAGACGGTTTCGGTCTTGGAGAACCAGAAGTTACCGGTGGTGGGATTGCGGTTGATGGCGCGCAGCTCGTTGCCCGCAGGCAAATTGAAGGCGCGCACGGGAGCACCGGTCGGGCTCACGATGCGAATCTGCGTGTCGCTGCCGAGCGCGGTGTTGCCGTCAGGCATACGGCAGGCGCCGGTGACGTTGGTCGTGTTGGCGAGCTTCACCTCCGCCACCTTGGTGCCATCGGTGAGATCGAGCTCGACGAAGCCGGCCTTGATGCTGACCATCACCGCCTTGCCGCCCTTGGCGGCGGCGTTGTTGACGATCTCGATGGTGCGCGGCGAGTTCTGCCCGTCGGAGGTGACAGGTACCTTCCACACCACGGCGCCCGGCTTGGTGGACGTGAACTCGTCCACGTAGATCACGTAGTTGCCGCCGTTGTCGTTGGCCACGAACTCGTGACAGATGCCAGGCGCAGGCTTGGGACACGCTGGGCCCGGGTCCCCGCCCCCGCCACTGCCGCCGCCTCCACCACTGCCGCCGCCTTCGCTACCGCTGCCGCCAGTCGTGGAGCCGCTGCCGCCAGTCGTGGAGCCGCTGCCCGCGGTGGTAGCAGCAGAGCCGCCGCTGCCCGGCATGCCGCCCGTGCCTGGACCGGTACCCCCAGCGCTCGGGCCGCTGCTACTTCCGCTTACACCCGCCGGGTTGGGGATGGAGCCGCTCCCGCTACTGCCGGGTTGGCTCGGTACACTGCCACTGCCTCCTCCTCCGAAGTCGCTGCCGGCACTGGAGCAACCACCCGCAACGCTCGCGAGTAGCGCAGAGCAAACGGTAAAAGCGGCAAGGGCGCGATGCCCGGTAATGAGAGTTTCCATGCTGCAGTCCTCGGGTTCTAAGGGGCCTTGGGCTTCCTACACTCCACGCAGTTCACTTCGCGAGCAGGTCACCGTCGCCGGATGTTCGACATTCGATGCGACGACGGAGCCCAAACCATCCGCAAGCCACGCGCTATCGGCGACGCCGCCAAAGTCCGCTTGTAGAATTTTTATTCTACTTCTTGCATTTCTTAGAATATATGTTCTTTTGGTAGCATGTCCACCACGTTCCGCAGCCCGCTGCATGAAATGGTCTCGACCACCCCGACCGATTTCTGGAACGACTCCTGCGCCGTGGGTGAGCTGACCTATGCGCTCGAGCACGGCGCGGTCGGCGCTACCAGTAACCCCACCATCGTCGCGAACGTGCTGCGCACCGAATTTGGCGATTGGAAGCCGCGTATCGACGAGTTGTTTCGAAAGGAAACGACTTGGACCGAAGCTCAGATCGCCTGGAAGCTGATCGAAGAGATGGCCGTTCGCGCTGCCGAGCGCCTGAAGCCGGTGTTCGAGCGCAGCGGGGGCAAGAAGGGCTGGCTCTCGATTCAAACGAACGCGGAATTTCACAGCAGCCCTGATGCGCTGGTCAGCCAAGCGCTTCACTTCGCGACGCTCGCGCCCAACTTGCAGGTAAAGATCCCCGCCACGGCAGCAGGCATTACTGCCATCGAAGAAGTCACGGCGCAAGGCGTCAACGTCAACGCCACGGTGTCGTTCACCGCGCCGCAGGCCGTAGCTGTGGCAGAAGCGATCGAGCGCGGCCTCGAACGGCGCGAAGCCGCGGGGCACTCCACCGCCAATATGGTGCCCGTTTGCACCATCATGGTCGGGCGCCTGGATGACTGGTTGAAGGTGTTGAGCGAAAAGCAGGGCAAAGTGCCGACGCCGGGCACGCTCGATTGGGCCGGCATCGCGGTGTTCAAGAACGCGCTCAAGACGTTCAAGCAGTCTGGTTACCGCACCCGCTTGCTGGCAGCCGCCTACCGAAACCACCTACACTGGTCGGAGCTGATCGGCGGTGACATCGTCCTCACCATTCCACCGGAATGGCAACGCAAGCTGAATGCCTCCACCGTCTCGGTAGTGCCACGCATCGACAATCCCGTGCCGGCGGCCGCGCTCGACGAGCTCTCCGAGCAGTTCGAGGACTTCCGCCGCGCCTTCGACCCCAAGGGGATGAAGGTAGCGGAGTTCGACGCCTTCGGCGCCACTCGTCGCACCCTGCGCGCCTTCCTGGACTCCTATTACGGACTGCTCAGCCACCTGCGCGACCTGCGCATCCCGAATCCGGACAAGTGAGGCGGTGTTACGAGCGCTTGGACCGCTTGCCGTTGCTACTCCGCGTCGCTTCCACGGCGTAGCCCAGGCCGACGATCAACGTGACGGCGAGCGTCATGGTGACGGCGAGCGAACGGAACATTCCCACTGAAGCCTGCTGGACTTCGAGGCTCACGGTGGCGTGCTCGGCGAGCGGACTGAGCGGGCTGTCGGTGATGGCGATGATCTTGATGCCGCGCTGCCTGGCCTCGCGCACCACCTGGGCCACGTCCGGCGAGTAGGCCTTGGAGCTGATGGCGATGATCACGTCACGATTGGTGGCGTGGCTCGCCTGCTGCATGAACATGCCGCCGACACCATCGACCAGCACGTTGCGGACGTTCATCTGGCTGAGCGCGTACGCCAAATAGCAGGCGATCGGGAACGACCGGCGGTGAGCGACCACGTACACGGTTTCCGAGTCGGTGATCAGCTTGAAGGCTCGCTCGAGCAGCGCACCGAGCCGCTTTTGCTGCTGTAGCCGGCGTAGGCCAACGATGTCAGCCTCCACGAACTGCTCGAGCAGCGCGGTCACGTCGCGAGCCTCTTCGCCCGAGGGTTCGCTGCCGCTCAGCGACTTGAGCCGCTCGTTGTAGTCCGGCATGGCGTCGGTCAGGCGCATGCGGAACACGCGCTGCATGTCGCTGTAGCCCGAGAAGCCGAATACCTTGGCGAACCGAATCAGGCTCGACGGCTGCACGCCCGCACGCTGCGAGACTTGCGCGATGGTCTCGAGGGCCAGCTCGCTGGGATTGTCGAGGGCGTGACTGGCGATTTGCTGCAGCCGCTTACTCAGACTCGGAAATTGCTCGATGATGGCCTTCTCGAGTTGGTCGAAGGTCTCCGGGTAGGCAGGCGCTGATTTTCCCATTCACTTCACCGTCGGCATGGCGAAGCTCGCGCCCGTGCTGGCACCCTTCGGCCAGCGCGAGGTCACGGTCTTCATGCGCGTAAAGAAGCGCACACCTTCGGGACCGTGCATGTAGTGATCGCCGAACAGTGAGCCCTTCCAGCCCCCAAAGCTGTGGAAGGCCATCGGCACCGGAATGGGCACATTCACGCCCACCATGCCGATCTGGATCCGCTTGGTAAACTCGTCGGCGGCCTCGCCGCTACCGGTGAAGATGGCGCCACCGTTGCCATAGCGATGGGCATTCACCAGCTGAATCGCGGCGTCCAGCGTTGGCACTCGCACCACGGCCAGCACCGGGCCGAAAATCTCGTCCTGGTAGATTTTCATCTGCGCCGTGACGTGGTCGAACAGGCAGCCGCCAATGAAGAACCCCTTCTCGGCGCCCGGCACCTTGAGCCCCCGCCCGTCGACCAGCAGCTTGGCGCCCTCTTTGACGCCCTGCTCCACGTAGCCGAGGACCTTGGCCAGGTGCTCCTTGGTAACGAGCGGTCCCATGTCCATGCCCGGCTCGCTCCCGGGACCGACCTTCAACGCCTTGACCTTGGGGATGAGCGCTTCCACCAGTCGATCGCCCGTTTCCGGCCCGACCGCCACGGCGACCGAGATGGCCATGCAGCGCTCGCCGGCCGAGCCGTAGGCGGCTCCCATCAGCGCGTCGACAGTGTGGCCCAGATCGGCGTCGGGCATGACGACCAGGTGGTTCTTGGCGCCGCCCAAGCACTGCACGCGCTTACCGGCGCGCGCCGCTCGTTGATAGACGTTCTCGGCCACCGGGGTCGATCCTACCAGGCTGAGCGCGGCGACGTCGGGGTGCTCGATGAAGGCGTCGACCACCTCCTTGTCGCCGTTGACGACATTGAAGACTCCTGGCGGTAGCCCGGCTTCGGTCCACAGCTCGGCCAAGCGCAGCGCCGTGGAGGGCACTCGCTCCGAAGGCTTCATGATGAAGGTGTTGCCGCAGGCGATGGCGACCGGCGCCATCCATAGCGGGATCATGGCCGGGAAATTGAAGGGGCCGATGCCGGCGCAAACGCCGAGCGGTTGGCGGAACGACCAGCTGTCCACGCCGCGCGCCACGCCCTCCGAGTACTCGCCCTTCAGCAGCTGCGGAATGCCGGCTGCGAACTCGACGACCTCCATACCGCGCGTGACCGAGCCGCGCGCGTCGTCGACGACCTTGCCGTGTTCCGCGCTGGCCAGCTTGGCGAGCTCGTCCAGGTGCTCATCGATCAGGGCCTTGAAGCGGAACATGACTCGCGCCCGTCGCAAGGGCGGCGTCGCCGACCAGCTCTCGAACGCCTTTTTCGCAGACGCTACGGCCGTCGCCACATCGGCCGCCGTGGACATCGGCACTTGGCTCGATTCGACGCCGAGCGCCGGATTGAAGACGCTCCCGTAACGCGTGGTCACGCTGTCCGTCTTCTCACCACCGATGAAATTCTGCAGTTTCTTGGTCATCTGTTTACCTATGCGCGCAAAAAAGCGAGCAACTCGAGCGTAGCTGATGTCATTGGCATGCGGTCAGGCCTCCATCCACGTACAAGACCTGCCCGGTGACGAAGTCGGACGCGGGCCCGCAAAAGAACAAACAGGGGCCGACCACGTCGGCGGGCTCAGCGATGCGACCCAGCGGGATGCGCTCGGTGAGCTGAGCCTTGAGCTGCGGATTGTTCAGCATGTGCCCGGCCATGTCGCTGTTCACGAAGGTCGGCGCCACACCGTTGACGGTGATGCCATGGGGGGCGAGCTCGACGGCGTGCTGTTTCACCAGCATGGCCAAGCCGCCCTTGCTGGCGGTGTACGCCGAGTACCCCTTGCCCTTCAGCGCCAATTTGGCGCGAACCGAGAGCAAGTGCACGTGTTTGCCACCCTGGCCTTGCTGCACCTGGCGCCGCGCCACCGCCTGGGCCAGAAACATGGCCGCCTTGAGGTTGAGCTCGATGACGCTGTCGTAGCTTTCCTCCGTGGCCTCGAGCAGGCCCTGCTCGCGGTGAATGCCCACGCAATTGAGCAGGATGTCGCAGCGCCCGAAGTAGTCGCACACAGCGTCGACCGCCCGCGCGATGTCCTTGACCTGACGCGCATCGAACGCCACCGCCTCGGCGCGGTGCCCGCTCTCGCACAGCGCAGCGCTCAGGCCGCGCAGCTTCGTCTCGTCAGTACCGCCGACGACGACCCGAGCACCCGCTCGGGCCAAGCCGAACGCGATGGCCTGACCGAGCACGCCGCTACCGCCAGGCACGAACGCCACCTTGCCAGTCAGAACGAGAGCCGCGAGCGGCGCGGCGACAGCGGGAGAGGTCATGCTTCAATCTAGGTGCAGACCACCATTGATGTCCAAGAGCTCGCCGGTGATGAACCCCGCCAGCGGTGAGCTCAAAAAGACCACGGCATGCGCGATTTCCTCCGGCTCGCAGAAGCGACCGACCGGGATCTGCCGCAAGGTCTGCTCCCGCTGCTCCTCCGTCAGCTGCTCGGTGATCATCTTGGTTTTCACGTAGGCCGGAGCGATACCATTCACGGTCACTCCGTGCGGAGCCAGCTCGCGCGCGAGCGAGAAGGTGAGCCCCCCGAGCGCGCCCTTCGAGGCGGTGTAGGCGGTGCCGGCCGTGAGCCCACCAGTCTTCATCGCCACCGAGCACATGTTGATGATGCGCCCCCAGCGGCGCTCACGCATGCTGGGCACCCACTCGCGGCTCAGGTGATAGGGACCATCGAGATTGATGGCCATGATACGTCGCCACTCCTCGGGGTTGGTGTCCACCAGCTTGTGGTTGGAGAGCACGCCGGCATTGTTGACCAGAATGTCGACCGGCCCCACACGTTCGCGCACGCTCTCGCAAGCCGACTTGATCTGACCCGGGTCACTCAGGTCGAAAACGATAGGAAACGTGCCTTCGCCCAGCGCGGCCCGCACGGCCTCGAGCGCCGCGCGATCGGAGTCGGCCAGCACCACGCGGTGACCTTCGGCGAGCAGCGACCGCGCAATCGCCGCCCCCATCGCCCCGCCTACCCCCGTCACCATCGCGACGCGGGACGGGCCCGCCGATTTCTGCTTCATTTCGCTGCTTATTGGTGTCATTTCGACTGACTCAGCAATCGGCGAGCGCGCCCAGATAGTCGCGCACACCAGGGTGTTCGAGAAATTTTTCGTACGTGGGTAGTTGCGCAATCTGTCCGCCCGCAACGAACAAGAATCGCTGGCAGTGCTTGCGCATGATGTCGATGTGAAATGGCTCGTAGGGGTGCACGCACAACAGGACGACGCGCCCTTGCGCGCGCAGCTTCTCGAAGAAGCTCAACATGAAGCCGATGTACCCGTCCTGCGTGCTGAACTGTGGCTCGTCGAAGATGTGCACGAGCGGATAGCTCGACGGCGCCGGCCCGAGCATGAAGCTCGGCTTCGTGCGCTTGACGCTGCGCACCTGGTAGGACTGGTGATAATGGATCACCATGCGATCGCGCTCGCGGTACTTCACCGTCTGAATGTCGTGACCCGCGCACAGGATCTGGCCCGCGCTCGGCACGTTGCTGCCCGAAAGCAGCTCGAAAAGCGTGGTCTTCCCTGCCCCGTTCGGCCCCATCACGCCGACGATCTCGGGTTGGTCGACGCTGAACGAGCCCTCCAGACTGAAAGTCTGCTGCTTCGCGAATAGCCCGCGAGCGTAGGTCTTCTTCAGCCCGCGCACTTCGAGGATCGGCACGCTCATGCTAGCTCTCCCAGCAGGCCGGCGTTTTCGAGCAGCGCGCTCGCGGCTCCGGCATAGCTGATGCGTCCTTGCCGCAAGACGTAGGCGCGATCGCACACGGCCAGCGCGCTCTTGACGTTCTGTTCGACCACCAGCACCCCGATGCCCTCGTTCTTGAGGCGCGTGATCGTCTTCATCACGTCCTGCACCAGCTTGGGTGCCAGGCCTTGCGAAGGCTCGTCGAGCAGCACCAGCCCGGGCCCACCCAGCAGCGCCCGCCCGATGGCGACCATCTGCATCTCGCCGCCGGAGAGGTTTTCGCTCTCGCGCTCGAGCAGGTATTCGATGGCCGGGAACAGCCCGTACACTTCCTTTTCACTCCAGCTACGAAAGGCCGTGCGTTTCTTGCCGAGCGCCAAGTTGGTCTTGACCTTCAGCGCGGGGAAGATGCGCCTGTCGTCCGGCACCCAGCCGATGCCGGCGCACGCGATGTCGTGGGTAGCCGCGCGGGTGATGTCCTTGCCGCCGAACCGCACTGCGCCGCGGCGCGCGGGCGTGAGCCCGAGGATCGAGCGCAGAACCGTGGTCTTACCGGCGCCGTTCGGCCCCAGCAGCGCGACGGCCTCACCCCGAGCGACCTCGAGCGAGACGCCGAAGAGCGCCTGCGTTTCGCCGTAAAAGGTCTCGATGCTGCGCATTTCAAGCATCGGCGTCGACTCCCAGCTTGGCGCGCCGCACCCAGGGGTCCGAGCGCAGCTCGTCCGGCGTGCCTTCGGCGATCACCTGGCCCCAGTGAATGACCGAGACGCGATCGGCCAACCGGAACAAGAAGTCCATGTCGTGCTCGATCATGACGATGCTGAAGCGACGCTTGAGGCCCAGGATGAGCTCCAGCAGGCGGTCGCGTCCCTCCGCGCCCATGCCCTGAGTCGGCTCGTCCAGAAACAGCACCCGCGGCTCGGCCGCCAGCGCTACCGCAATCTCCAGCGCGCGGCGCTTGCCGTACGACATGCTGGACGAGCGAACGTCCAGGCTGTCAGCCAGACCCATTTGCTCCGCGATGGCCAGCGCCTTCTCGATGGCGGTCACGTCGCTGGCGACGCTCTTGAACGGATTCATACCGCGGCTTCGCATCTCGGGCAGCGCGAACAGCACGTTTTCGAGCACCGTGAACTCGTCGAACAAGCTCATGATCTGAAACGAGCGCGCCACGCCCTTTTGCGCGATCTTGCGCGGCGCAAGGCCCGTGATGTCTTCGCCGTCGAGCAGCACCTGCCCGCGATCCGGCTTGAAGTGACCGGTGAGCACGTTGAAGCAGGTGGACTTGCCCGCGCCGTTCGGGCCCATGATGCCGGACAGCTGCCCCTGCTCGAACGACAGCGAAATGTCCTCCAGGACGACGCGATCGCCGAAGCGCTTACTCAGGTGTCGAGCTTCAAACAGGGCCATTTTCAGCCTTTGGGGTCAGCCTCTCGGCAGCGCCGTGGGGGGAGCGAGCGCGCATGCGCTGCCCGAGCTTCGCCCGGTAGTGCTGGTAAGCACCCGCAATGCCTTCGGGCTGAAACAGCACCACGGCCATGAACAGCAGGCCGTACCAGAGCAGCCAGGTGTCGGTCAGCGCTCCGAGTAGATCGCGCGCGACGATGAAAACCAGCGCGCCCACGAGCGGGCCCCAGAAGCTCACCGTGCCGCCGCCAATCAGCACCGCCATCACGATGAAGCCGGAGCCGTGCACGCTCATCACGTCGGGGTAGGCGCTCTCTTGCGACACCGCGAGCAGACCGCCGGCAAGCCCCGCGAAGCCGCCCGACAGCGTCAGCACCGCCCACTTGGTCAGCCACACGTTGTAGCCGACGAAACGCGCGCGCGTTTCGTTCATGCGGATGGCCTGCAGCGCTTTGCCGAACGGCGAGTGCACCAGCCGCCACAGCAGAACGAGCGACAGCGCCAGCACCGCGACCACGAAGTAATACAGCGTGACGTTGTCTTTCAGGCTCAGCTCGCTTGGGCCGAGGCTCAGCTTGGGCCGGTGCAGGTTGAGCAGGCCGTCTTCGCCGCCGGTTATGGAGTGAGCCTTCATGGCCAAGAACCAGAAGACTTGTCCGCACGCGATCGTGAGCAGCGCAAAATAGATGCCGCGCCGATGGGCGACCAGGCAGCCCACCAGCGCCGCCGCCGCAGCGCCGGCCAATGCGGCACAAACCAGCGCCAGCAGCGGGTTTTGCGGGCCGTTCAGGTAGCACAAGCCATACGCATACGCGCCGATGCCGAAGAACGCGCCCTGACCGAAAGCCGGTAGCCC
>DATDEV010000614.1:0-2753 GCA_036522995.1 Polyangiaceae bacterium | reverse complement strand
CGGAGCCCTAGCGGTCGCGCCGGCCGTAGCCATGGCCATAGCGGTTGCGGTCGTGCCACCCCCCACCCCCAGGCCCGAAGAGGAAGGACGACCATGAGCGATCTGGCCACGAAGCGCTGCGTGCCCTGCACCGAAGCCACGCCTCGAATTCCGCCGGAGGAGGTGAAACGCCTGATCTCGACCTTACCCGGTTATGTGGCCGACGTGCTCATCGGCAGCATCTCCAAAATCTACGATTTCGCGGACTTCTACGAGACCATGGCGTTCGTGAACGCGGTCGCGTTCATCGCCAATCGCGAAGATCATCACCCGGACCTGACCGTGAGCTACAAGCGCTGCTTGGTGACCTACACCACGCACGCCATCGGCGGGCTGAGCGAAAATGACTTCATCTGCGCCGCCAAGATCGAGGCGCTGCTCGAGCGCTGAGCCGAGACCCCGTTGAGCGCCGAGCCAGGAGCCCTCGAGGCCGAAGTCAGCGAGCTGAAGAAGCAGGCGCAGCGTGAGGCCGAAGGTTCGGAGCGCGCGCGGGTCACCGCGCGACTTTCGGAGCTGCGGCTGCTGTATCGACGCAACCCGAGCGCCTTCTCGTCCGAGGTGTTGGAGATGTTGCGCGAGATAGCGGGATCGGTGGCAAGCGCGCGCACTGAGTCGGAGCGACCGGCGGTGCTGCAACCACCCGAAGAGGTGCTGAAGGACGTGTTCGGCTACGACAGTTTTCGGCCGGGCCAGCGCGAGATCATCGACGCGGTTCTGTCAGGTCAGGACTGCGTGGGCGTGATGCCGACCGGCTCCGGCAAGAGCATCACCTACCAGGTGCCGGCGATCGCGCTCGAGCGCTTCGCGCTGGTGGTCTCGCCGCTGATCGCGCTGATGAAGGACCAGGTGGACGCGCTGAGCGAGGCTGGCGTGTCGGCCACGTTCCTGAACTCGAGCTTGAGCTTCGACGAGCGGCGCGAGCGCATGGCGGCGATTGCGGCCGGCAAGCATCGCCTGGTTTACGTCGCGCCCGAGGGGCTGGAAGCGTCGGTCGGGCGCCTGCTGGCGGAGGTGCGGCCGGCGCTAATCGCCATCGACGAAGCGCATTGCATCAGCGAATGGGGTCACGACTTTCGGCCTGCCTACCGCAACCTGTCGAGCTTGAAGCGCCGCTTCGGAAACGTCCCGATGTTGGCGCTCACCGCCACCGCCACACCGCAGGTGACGCGCGACATCGTGCAGCAGCTCGGCATGCGCTCGCCCAAGATGTTTCGGGGCTCGTTCTTTCGCAAGAACTTGCGCTTGGCCAGCTTCCAGAAGGGCGAGGCGCTGGGCCGCACCACGCGCGAGGCGATCGCCAGCTTGGTCGCGGCGCGTCCGGGTGAGAGCGGCATCGTCTACTGCCTGTCGCGCAAGTCGACGGAGGAGACGGCCGACTACCTCAAGGAGCAAGGCTGCAAGGCTGCTTGCTACCACGCGGGGCTGGCGCCGGAGCAGCGTTCCAAGGCGCAAGACGCCTTCCGCAACGATGACATCGACGTGGTGGTGGCCACGATCGCCTTCGGCATGGGCATCGACAAGTCCAACGTGCGCTACGTGATTCACCGCGACTTGCCGAAGTCGATTGAGGGCTACTACCAGGAGATCGGGCGCGCTGGTCGCGACGGTGCCCCGAGCGATTGCGTGCTGTTCTATTCCTGGTCGGAGGTGGTGGCCTACGATCGCTTCGCCGACGGCACGGAGGATGACGCTGCTGCCGACCGCTTGCGCTCGCAGGCACGCGAGATGTTCCGCTTCGCCGAAGCAACGCGCTGCCGGCATCAGCTGCTTGCCCAGTACTTCGGCGAGAGCCTGGATGCGTGCGGCGAGAGCTGCGACGTGTGCCGCGGTAAGCTCGCGCTCCCGCCTAAATTGCGCAAAACCCGGCGCGGGGACTCCGGCGCACCGCGCGCCTCCACTGCCGCCTCGGCGGCCGTGCTGGGCAGCGCCATCGACGGCGAGCTGCTGACGCTGCTCAAGTCGCTGCGCCTGCACCTGGCCCGAGAGAAAGGGGTGCCCGCCTACCTGATCTTCAATGACGCCACGCTTTTGGAGATGGCGGCGCGCAAACCGCAGACCGAGGCCGAGCTGTTGCAGGTGCCGGGCGTTGGCCCCGCCAAGCTCGAACGGTACGGTGAGGCGTTCTTGAAGTTGTTCAAGTAGGCGCGAGGCGAGCCTCAGCTCGCGGCCAGAACAGGTGCGCTGAGGTCGAGCGACTGAGCAGAGAGCAGCGCGCGCAGGCAGGGCAGCGTCACCTGGCGCGCTCCGGCGTGACTCGACGGCGGCGTCAGGACGGCGCTGCGGACCGCATCCGGCACGCTTTCGTCGCCGCGCTCGAGGGCCCAGCGCACGAAGCGGAAGGCCAGCTCAGCGTGGCGTTGCTCGTCGGTGGCGATGCGCGCGTAGCTGGCGGCGATCACGGGATCGCTGGCGTTTTGAGCCGCTTCGAGCGCGTCGAGCGCGGCGCTGGTTTCGCCGAAACAGCCTTCGGCGATCACCAGCTCGACGATCTGTGCGAGCGAGCTCTGCTCGAGGCTGCGCTGGATGTCGAGCGGGCCGGGGCCCAGCGCGCGCCCGGCGTAGGCGCTGGCGATGCGGAAGCAGAGCTTGGTGTGCGCGGTCTCGTCGGCCAGCGCTTGGGTGCAGGAGTCGACCAGCTCCGGCGGGGCGCCGAGCGACAGCAGCTGCAGGCTGAAGCGAGCGAAGGCCGCGATCGAGGCGTGCTCCATGCGGCC
>DATDEV010000613.1:0-7451 GCA_036522995.1 Polyangiaceae bacterium | reverse complement strand
GGCCGAGGTCGGTTTGCTCTTGTTCGGTGTCACGGTCGCGCTGAACGTCTTCGCACGGCTGCTGGTGTGGCGCGTCGGTCGGATGCCGGAAGGCGGACGACTATGAGCCCCGCTACCGCCACCTACGTGCAGCGCAAGATTACCGATCGTGTGGTGCGTGCGCTGTGCGTTGCCGGCACGCTGGTCGCGCTGGTTCCGCTATTCAGCGTCCTCTACTACGTGATCGTGCGCGGCGTCGGCGGCATCAACCTCGACTTCTTCACCGAGCTGCCCAAGCCGGTCGGTGAGAGTGGGGGTGGCATGGGCAACGCGCTGCTGGGTACGCTCAAATTGGTGGCGTTGGCGGGCCTGTTCGGCATTCCCCCCGGCGTGCTGGCTGGCGTCTACCTGGCCGAGTTCGGCGGCACCAAGTTCGGCTACGCCGTGCGTTTTGCCGCCGACGTGATGTCCGGCGTCCCCTCCATCACCGTCGGCATTTTCGTCTATTCGCTGGTGGTCGTCACCACCAAGCAGTTCTCGGCCATCGCCGGCGGCATCGCGCTCGGTATCTTGATGCTGCCGATGGTCACGCGCACGACCGAGGAGCTGCTGAAGCTCGTGCCCGAGTCGCTGCGCGAGGCGGCGCTGGGCCTGGGCGTGCCCAAGTGGCGCGCCACGATGCGCGTCATGCTGCGCACTGCAGCGCCCGGCATCGCCGTCGGCGTCATGCTCTCGGTGGCGCGCGTGGCCGGAGAGACGGCGCCGCTGCTCTTTACCGCGTTTAACAATCGCTTCTGGTCGGTCGGCGTGAACGAGCCCACGGCTTCGCTGCCCGTCAACATCTACACGAACGCCGTTTCACCCTACGAGGACTGGCACCGGCAAGCATGGGCTGCCGCGCTCGTCCTACTGATGACCGTACTCATTCTCAACATCACGGCTCGCTTCCTGGTGCGGAGCCGCGTGAGGGGCCGATGAACGTGGACCTTTCGAACAGTCTCACCAAGAAGCCGGAGCAGAAAAAAGCCGATACCGAGACGCCGAGCGCCGAAACGCCGCCGACTCCCAGAAAGGCTAAGATCGAAGCCATGGATTCACCGGCCATGCAGGTACCGGAGGCGGCCAGCCGTCCGCGCTGGGACGAGGTGAGCGTCAGCCAGATCACGCCGAAAATGCGCGCGGAGGGGCTGCACGCCAGCTTCGGCAGCTCCGAAGTGATTCGGGGCATCGACCTGCCGATCGCCGAAAAGCTGGTGACGGCCATCATCGGGCCCTCCGGTTGCGGCAAGTCGACGTTCCTGCGTTGCCTCAACCGCATGCACGAGGTGGTTTCCGGCGCCACCGCCACCGGCAAGGTGTTGCTCGACAACCAGGACATCTACCAACGAGACGTCGACCCGGTGCGGGTGCGCGGACGGGTGGGGATGGTGTTTCAGAAGCCGAACCCTTTTCCGACCATGTCGATCCGCGACAACGTGCTGGCCGGGTTGCGACTGAATGGCGTGAAGCCAAAGGATCCCGACGGTCAGGTCGAGCGCGCGCTGCGTCAGGTCGCCCTGTGGGACGAGGTGAAAGATCGCCTGCTGAAGGCTGGAACGAGTCTCTCCGGCGGCCAGCAGCAACGCCTGTGCATCGCGCGCGCGCTGGCGCTGGAGCCCGAGGTGGTGTTGATGGACGAGCCATGCTCGGCGCTCGACCCCATCGCCACCGCTCGCGTCGAAGAGCTCATCCACGAGCTGCGCGAGAGCTACACGATCGTGATCGTGACTCACAACATGCAACAGGCGGCCCGCGTCGCCAATTTCACGGCCTTCCTGTACCTGGGGCAGTTGATTGAGTACAATCGCACCCAGGTCATCTTCACGCGCCCCAAGGAACAGCGCACAGAAGACTACATCACGGGGCGGTTCGGTTGATGGCCATGGAGCGCGAGATGGTCGATCGTCGGCATACCGATCGGGAGTACGAGAATGAGCTGGCGCAGGTGCGCGAGCGCGTGCTGCTGATGGGGGCCCGGGTGGAGGAGATGATGACTGCCTCGCGCCGTGCGTTCGTCGAGCGCGACCAGGAGCTGGCCAGGTCGACCATCCGCAACGATAGCCAGATCGACCACCTCGAGATAGAGATCGACGAGCTTTGCCTGCAAGTGTTGGCGCGTCGTCAGCCAGTTGCCTCCGACCTGCGCTTCATCACCGCCACGCTCAAGCTCGTGACCGATCTCGAGCGCATCGGCGACCTGTGCGTCAACATGTGTGAGCGCGTGGCCGAGCTGTGTGACGACCCGACCTACCCCACGCAGGGTCCCGTCCCGCGCATGGGCGAGTCGGCGCAAGGCATGCTGCACGATTCGCTCGACGCCTTCGTTGCCGGCGACGCCACCAAGGCCGAGCAGGTCGTCGAGCGCGACAGCATCGTCGATGCCTACTACGCCCAGCTGTTCCCGGAGCTGGTGGCGCACATGATGAGCGATCCGACCGTGGTGTTTCGCTCGACCCGCCTGCTCTCGATCGGCAAGTACATCGAACGTATCGCCGACCACGCCACGAACATCGGTGAGCTGGTGGTGTTCATGGTGCGCGGGCAGGACGTGCGCCATTCCGGTCCGGCGTCCAACAACGTCCTCGCCTGAGCGCTGCCGCGCGGCGTTTGTGCCCGGCAGCCCGGCTCGCGCTTCGGTTTTGTGAGCGTCGGCCAGAAATCGCTCGCGAAATAAGCCGCTCGGCTGTAGGGAAGCCCGCATGCGCCGAGCGACCGAACGGCCGATTCCGGATGACGAGCTGACCGCAGCCGACCTGCGCGAGATCTGGTCCATCCTGTCCGTGGACGAACGGGTGCAGGGGTTTCGGGTGCTGCCGCGCGACGAAGCGGAAGCTCTGCTCTTCAGCCTGGCCGACGCCGATCTGAACTCGCTCGTGCTGGCGCTCAAGCCCAGCGATCGTCGCTACTGGGTGCGCCTGCTGCCGCCCGATGACATCGCCGACCTGATCCAGAGCGCGCCGCTCGAGGACCGCGAGGGCCTGCTGGCGCTGCTCGACGAGCGCACGCGGCACGAGGTGAACGCGCTGCTCGCCTACGCCGAGGACGAAGCCGGCGGCTTGATGAACCCGCGCTACGCGCGCGTGCGGCCCGACATGACCGCCGACGAGGCTGTCAGCTACTTGCGCAAGCTGGCGCGCCAGAACCTCGGCACTTTTTCCTACGCCTACGTGCTCGACGAGCAGCAGATTCTGCTCGGCGTGACCTCACTGCAGGAGCTGTTCGCGGCCAACGGCGAGCGCAAGGTGCGCGAAGTGATGCACTCGGCGCCGGTGACACTGCAGGAGGACGCCGACCAAGAGGTGGTCAGCCGCCTGTTCGCCGAAACGGATTTGGTCGCCATTCCGGTGGTCGATGCCGACGGCCGGATGAAGGGCGTGGTCACGGTGGATGACGTGGTCGACGTGGTGCAGGAGATCGCCACCGAGGATATTCAGAAGTTCGGCGGCATGTCGGCGCTCGAGGCGCCTTACCTGTCGACGGGCTTCTTCGAGATGGTGAAGAAGCGCGGCTTCGTGTTGGCTGCGCTGTTCTTGGGCGAGATGCTCACCGCCACTGCCATGAGCCATTTCGAGGACGAGATCGCCCGCGCCGTAGTGCTGGCGCTGTTCGTGCCGCTCATCATCTCGAGCGGCGGCAACTCGGGCTCGCAGGCGTCGACGCTGGTGATCCGAGCGATGGCGTTGGGCGAGGTGCAGATGCGTGACGTGCTCCGGGTGCTGCGGCGCGAGCTGGGCGCTGGCCTGGCCATGGGCATATCCCTCGGCATCATTGGCTTCACCCGTGTGGTGGTATGGCAGCAGGTCTGGCCAACCTACGGTCCCCACTATGTGCTGGTAGGCTTGGCGGTGGCCATCAGCCTGGTCGGCGTGGTGGTGCTGGGCACTGTCACCGGCGGGCTCTTACCCTTCCTGCTCAAGCGCGTGGGGCTGGATCCGGCCAGCTCGTCGGCGCCGTTCGTGGCCACGATCGTCGACGTGGCGGGCCTGATCATCTACTTCTCGATCGCGAGCGCGGTGTTGGCCGGCACCATGCTCTAACGACATGCAGGGCCAGGCGCGTGATCGCGCGATCGGTGGAGCCGTCGAAGCGGAGCTGTGCGCAGGCGTCGCCGCGGCCATGGACGCGCTCGAATGCGCGGTCGAAGGCGCGTCGACCGACGCCGCGCATGGTCACCAGCGTGCCGTCGATATCGAAGAGCAGAACGGTGGGCGTCAAGGCAGCACCCGGGGCGCGGGCCAGGCGAGGGCTAGCGAGCTCATGAATCGACAGCGGGCTTTGAACGGTTTGCGGCCGGCCGGGAACTGGGCATTATGAGGCGTTTTAGCGGCATTGGGGGCGTGGCGGTGCTGACGCTGGCCGTCATCTGCATGGGGGCGGCTCCGGCCGCCGCGGCCGCCAGCTCGGCAAAAGCGGCCGCGCCCGGCAACCCGGCGGCGGGCCCGGCTCGCGACAACTACGACGGCCCGCCCCTGCTGCTCGGCAAGCCCGGCAGAGGCAAGGTCGGTGGGTACGGCAGCATCGGCGCCGGCTACACCACCTTCATGGGCAAGCAGAGCGGGCTGATGAGCATGGAAGGCGCGGTCCTTATCCATCACCGGCTGAGTCTCGGCTTCGCCGGTTACGGCTTCAGCCGCACGCCGTGTGGCTGCCGCACCGCCGACGGCGCCCTGCAAGAGATCGGAGCCGGCTATGGCGGGTTCGTCGGTCGCTACTCGCTGCTGACCCATCTGCCGGTGTACCTCAGCGTCGGCGTGCTGCTCGGGGGGGGCGCCACCAATCTCCACCCCAGGGACACCGAAGAGTCGCACGAGGACGACTGGAACAATGACGAGTGGGACGAGGGAGAGGTCGATTCGTTCGTGGTGGTGCAGCCCGAGGCGACGCTCCACCTGAACGTGACTCGCTGGTTTCGCGTGGGCGCGAGCGCTGGCTATCGCTTCACCGGCGGCGTGAGCCGTTTCCTGCTGGACGAGTCGGACCTGAACGGCCCGGTCGTCGGTGGCTCGCTGCAGTTCGGCTGGTTCTGAGCTCAGGAGCGGACGAGCTCCGTCAGGCGGGCCACCGCGCTGTCGATGGTCTCCTCGGAGGGACCAAACGAGAAGCGCACGTGCTGGCTGAAGCGCGAAGCTCGCCCCACACGCCGCTGACCGGGATCGACGTCGAAGAACTGGCCGGGCACGACGATGACCTTCTTGTCCAGAGCGCGGCGGAACAGGCCATCGCCGGTGTTCAGGCCGTCGGGCAGGTTGGCGACGTTGCCCCAGACGTAGAAGGTGCCCTCGGGCTCGCGCTCGATGCGCACGCCCAGGGAACGCAGACCGTCGATCAGCTTGTTGCGCTTGCGCCGAAACGTGGTGCGAATGGCTTCGGCTTCGGCCCGCGCGTGCTCGGCGTTGAGGACCTGCAGCGCTGCCTTCTGCATGGGGCGCGAGCCGCCGCCGTCCAGGAAGGAGCCGGCGCTGGCCATCGACTCGATGGTGTTCTTCGGCCCCAGGCTCCAGGTCACGCGCCAGCCCGGGTAGCGCCAGTTCTTGGTCAAGCCGTCGAAAATGACGACCGGATCCTTGTCCACGTCTTCCACGTACTCAGCGGCGCTGAACAGCGCGGGGCCGTCCTTCCACACGTAGTGCGAGTAGAACTCGTCCATCAGCAGCGTGCACTGAAGCTCGCGCGCCGTCGCCACCCACGAAGCGAGCTCCGCACCGGTGATGGCCTTGCCCGTCGGATTGCTGGGATTCGAGAGTAACAGCGCCCCCAGGCCGCGCCCCGACAGCTCACGCCTCAGCTCGGTGAGCGAAAAGTCGTAGCCGCGCTCGGAGTCGAGCAGAATCGGGATGGGCGTGAAACGGCGGAAGATGTCGAGCAGCTCCTCGTATGCCGTGTAATCGGGCAGGAAATGCCCCAGGTTGATCTGGCCGATGGCCGCGCAAGCGCGCATGATCGAAACGCGACCGCCGCCGCAGACGGCCACGTTCTCGGCGCTGTACTTGGACGGCATGCCACGCCGAAAGAGATCGTTGTAGAGGCCTGCCACCGCCTCGCGCACCTCCCACAGGCCCGCCACTGGGGCGTACTCCTGGTGCATGTTCTCGATCGAGATCTTGGTCACGCGCTCGGGAGCGCCGGGCAGCGGACCCGTTTCGGGTTGGCCCTGACCCAAGTTGCACCAGGCGGGATCTTCCGGCTTGAACCCGGCGCGCGTAGCCTCGGCAGTGACGTAGATCACGCCGGTGCGAGGAACGGGCCGAAACGCGCTCAAGTCTTGGGTCGACATCGCTGGGGGCCCGAAGGTAGCACCGCGGGCCGAGGCCGCCTCAACAACCTGCCGCTATTCGTCGAGAAAACAGCGGCTTTTCCCGAGCTGAACTGGGTAGAGGCCAGGCGACTCGCGCGGGCAACGCTCGAAGGCTTTGGGGCAGCGCGGGTGGAACCGACAGCCACTCGGCGGGTCTGCGGGCGAAGGAACCTCCCCCTTCAGCGGCTGGCGCGGGGCGCTCGACGCTCTGACCCGGGGAATGGCCGCCAGCAAGGCTTGCGTGTACGGGTGCGCCGGAGCCTCGAACAGGCTCTCGGTCTCGCGCAGCTCGACGATCTGTCCCACGTACATGACCGCGACGCGGTGGGCGATGTGACGCACCACGCCCAGGTCGTGCGTGATGAATAGGTAGCTGAGACCGAGCTTGCGTTGCACCGAGCGCAGCAGGTCGAGAATCTGCGCTTGGATCGACACGTCGAGGGCCGACGTGACCTCGTCGCACAATAGTAGCTTCGGTTCGACGGCGAGGGCGCGCGCAATGCTGATGCGTTGGCGCTGCCCGCCCGAGAATTCGTGGGGGTAGCGAGAGCGCAGCTCGACGTCGAGACCCACCTGACCCAAGAGCTCGCAGACCTTGGCGTCCACGTTGGTGCGCGAGGCCTTGCCGTGAAGCAGCAGCGGCTCGGCCAGGGTTTCGGCGATGGTGAAGCGCGGGTTCAGGCTGGCGTAGGGATCCTGGAATACCAGCTGCATCTGGCTGCGGTGGCGACGCAGGGCTTGGCGCGACAGGCCGGTGATGGTTTCGCCGCGCAGCTGGGCGCGTCCAGCCGTGATCGGGTTCAGGCCCACCAGCGCGCGGGCGAGCGTCGACTTGCCGCAGCCGGATTCGCCGACCACCGCGAGGGTCTCCCCTTGCCGCACGTCGAGGGACACGCCGTCGACGGCCCGGACTCCGGCGCGGGGGTTGCCATAGACCTTGACGAGGTTGTCGAGCTTGAGGATGGGTTCGGTCATATCGCGGCGCTCCAGGACGGAACTTTGCAGGCGGTCATGCCGCGGTCTCATTCCGCTGCGCCCAGCAGGCGACGCTTCTGTCCAGGGCCGCCGGTTCGAGGGGCGGCACCAGGTTGTCGCACGGCGCGAAACGCTTCGGGCAGCGCGGGTGATAGGCGCAACC
>DATDEV010000612.1:0-17063 GCA_036522995.1 Polyangiaceae bacterium | reverse complement strand
CACCGCCATGCCGAACACGAAGGGCGCGAGGAGCGCGGGCGTGCCGGCGAGCCGCAGCACGCCGATCAGCGCGTAGGCCAGCGACAGGCCGGCGTTGCCGAGCGCGGTCACCAGCGCGAAGCGCAGCCGCGGCAGTCGCGTGGCGCCGGCGAGCAGCGTCGATGCTTCGGCCAGGACCGGAACGCCACGGCAGAGCAGGAGCAACCAGCTGCCGTGACGCTCCATCAGCGAGCCGGCGCGCGAAAGCTCTCGCTCCCCCGCCATGCGAGTAGCGAGGGGCTGCCCTCCCCACAGGCCGAGCGCGTAGCCGAGCCAGGCCGCCAGCGTCATGCCGAGAAAAACGCTGGCGCCACCCTGCACGGCTCCGAGCAGCGATACGGCTCCGGCGGCGACGAAGCTCGATGGAATCGGCAGCAGCACGTCGGCCGAGAGCAGCGCGATCACCAAGCCGCTCAGCGCGGCGCGGCCCGAGGTGGCTGCCAGTTGCTCGGTGGTCCAGGCCGTGATTGGCTCTTCCCACAGCGCGAAGGGGACCAGAATCAGCGCCAGCACCAGGCAGGTGAGGGCGGTCCAGCGCAGCCAGGGCTTCATCCTACAGCCCGAAGAACTGCTTGATGCTGCCCAGAATGCGCACGTTTTCGCGGGTCAGGCGCTGGCTTTGCGCCTCCGGATCCAGGCCATCGCGCACCGCGTCGAGCTCGATGCGGCGCGTGGCCAGGATCTCGGAGATGCGTTCGGCGATGGCGGGCCTGCGCTCGAGAATGAGCTGGAAATCGGCCTTGTCGACGCGCAGGCATTCCACGGCCGTGAGGGCCACCACTGTCGCTTCACGCGGCTGGCCCGTCATCAGCGCCATCTCACCGAAGAAATTCGGCGCCTTGAGCACGGCCACGCGCCGATCACCTTCTCGAGAGGCCAGGCGCACCTCGACTTGGCCCTTGACCAGCACGTAGAGCCAGTTGGCCTGGGCCCCTTGGCGCGTGATCACCTCCGTGCGGCCAAAGGGCGTCAAGCGCGCGGCTCGGGCCAGGGTGCGGCGCTCGCCGTCGTCCAGATGCTGGAAGAGCTCGATGTCGTCGAGCGAGTGCAGCTTGGTTTCGACGGCGCGCTCTTCCTTGCGCTGGGCGCGCTCGGAATCTTCTTGCGATAGGAACAGCGCAGCCGCCGGGATGGCCAGCGGAATTTCCGCTCGGCGTAGCGCCGAAAAGATGCGCTCGCGCACGTCGGAGCTGGTCGTGTCGTTGCGCCAGAGATCTTCGAGCCAGTAGCGGACCGCGTACAGCACGTAGCCATCGCGGTTGTCGCGCGCCAGATCGTGGCAGATGCAATGAGCGGCCGGGCTCTTGACCACGCCGGCGATGGGGGCGGCCGCCAGCGCCTGATCCACGACGGCGATCACCTCACCCGGTAAATAGCGAAAATCTACGCAAAACTGCACCCACATGCGGTGGGGTACGACGATGCCGTCGCGCTTGCCCAGCACCTTGATGGTCTGCCCCATCAGCTGCGAGTTGGGGACGATCAACGTGTCCCAGTCGCGCGTCTCCAGCACGGTGTGGCGCCAGCGCACCTTCTTGACCTGGCCTTGCAGCTTGTTCTCGAACTCGATCCAGTCGCCCTCCTGGACGGAGTCGTCGACCTGCAGAGCCAGGCCACCGACCACGTTGCCCAGCGTGGCTTGCAGCGACAAGCCGATCACGGCCGTCACGACCGCCGAAGTGGCGATGATGCTGGTCAGGTTGACCCCGGCTTGATGCATCAACCAGCCGGCAGCGACCAGGTAGGCCGTGCCTACGGTCAGGTCGTGAAGCATGTCCGGGAAGTCCCAGCGCGTCAGCGGGAGCAACAGGTCGAACAGCGCGAGGGCAGATAGGTTGATGATCAGCAGCACGCGCAGCAAGTTGCTGGCGACCTCGAAACCGTAGGCGACCTCGCTGAAGCCCGAGACACCGGCGCCGAGCGTGAGCAGGACCACCAGCGTGTAGAGGCCGAAGAGCAGCACGCTGCGGCGCAGGCGACGCCGCGACGCGCGCGGCACGAGGCGCGTGATCGCTGCCAGCAGCACGATGGCCGCGGCGAACACGCAAAGACGTAAAAGCTGAGCTGTCACGGGTTCGCCACAATAGCATTACAGCGCCAAACGGCTCGAAAAGGCTCACGTTTTTGGCGCTCAGCGCGCCCCGGCCAAGCCTCAGCCGCTGCCTTCGAGCGCTCGGTGGATCGCGTCTGGCACGACGCCCAGCTCTTCGGCCAGCGCCAGCAGGCGCGTGTTGTGCGGTAGCTCTGTCAGGTAGAGCTTGGCGTAGGGCGTGCCCGAGAGACCCTGCAGGCGGCGCTGCACGAGCGGCACCGCCTGCGCGATGGCGGTCTTGGCGAGGTCGGCGTCGCCCAAGTCCATGGCGGCGTCGTGAAACGCCAGGAATACGGGCGCTTCGTTGAGCAGGCTGGGGGCGCCTGCTTCGAGGAGCTGAGCGGCCTCGCGAGCCAGGTCCAGGGCGGCGTGCGCGTTGCCGCAGCGCCGTTCGGCCTCGGCCCACATGCCGAGCGCCACCGACAGCACGTCTCGGTTGGCGGTCTGGCGGTAGGCCTGGGCCGACATGCGCAGCAGGCCCAGCGCGCGCCGTGACTGCGCCTCGCCCTTGCTGCGCAGTAGCTCGCAGCCGCGATAGAACAGCATGCCCAGGTTGGAACGATCAGGCGCTGCCCAGACGCCCGCCGCGGCCGCGTCGGCGTCCTCGCGCACCGAGGCCAAGTGCGCCTCGAGCTTGACGTCGTTGCCGAAGGTCGCGGCCCAGCCCAGCAAATTCATCTGCGAGTGACGCACCGCTCCCTGGCTGCCGATGGCGTCGGCGAGCGCCAGGCCCGTTTCGATGGCGGAGCGCGCCTCTTGGCGTGCCCCGATGGTGGTCAGCGCAAAACCGAGGTTGCTCATCAGCGTGGCTTCGCGCTCGCGCAGCCCGGCGCTGCGTGCGGCGCCCGCGGCGTTGCGGCGAGCTTCGAGCGCGGCACCCAGGGCTCCGGTAGTCTGACGAATGATGGCTTGAGTCTGATAAGCGTCTACGGCTGCCGAGCTCAGCTGCCGCGTGGTGGCCAGCGCCAGCAGCCGCTTGGCCTCGAGCTCCGCCTCCGCGAACTTACCGGCGAAGGCCAGACGGGCGGCGAGCGCCGCTGACGAGCGCGCTTCCTCGTCGAAGAGGCCGAGCGCTGCCGCCTGATCGCGCGCTTCGGCCAGGCGCTGGCTGATCGATTCACCCGAGCCACGCGCGTCGTCGAAGCGCGCGCGCGCGCCACGAGCCCGCACGCCGCTGCCTTCGTCGTGCACGTTTTCCTCGAGCGCGGAGATCGCCGATTCGCGCTCGGCCGAGCGCGGATCCAGCCGACTCCAGGCCTCGTCCAGGCACAGCGCGCGCTGAAATGCGCTCGGTTTGTCCTCCGCGAAGGCCAGCGCGCGCTCCGCCATGCTGAGCGCGTCGGTGAGGGCGTTGGTGGCCAGCGCGCGCTGGGCGGCCTTGGTCCAGAACTGAGCGGCGCGCGTCGGCTGGCCACCCATGTCGAAGTGGCCGGCCACGGTCGCCGAGTCCTCGCCCATCGAGGCCAGCCAGGAGCCCGCCAGCCCGTGCAGCTCCGCTCGCTCCCGCTCGCCGAGCGAAGCGTAGGCGACGTCGCGCACCAGCGCGTGCTTGAACAACCATTCGCGCGAGCCGGTGAAACGCGAGACGTTCTGCTCGGTCAGCACCTCGGCTGCGACCACCGCTTTCATCACGCCTTCGGCGCCGTGCATGCCCAGCGTATCGAGCGCGGCGTCCCAGCAGGTGAGGCCGAACACCGACAGCCGGCCGACGGCGTCGCGGCACTCGCCCTCGAGGGCGTCGAGGCTGACCTGGATTGCCGCCTGAATCGTCGGCGCGTGGCGGGCATCACGGCCCGATGCCGTGAGCCGCGCCAGCTCTTCGGCGAACAGCGGCAGACCCGCTGCCTGATCGGCGATGCGCTCCACGACTTCTTCTGGCACGGCGTCACCGAGCACCGCGCGCGCGATGGCGCGCGTGGCGCGCTTGGAAACTGGACGCAGCTCCAGCCGCACGTGGTCGCGGCCGGCGAAGCGCGTATTTTGCCCCTGCCAAAACTCGGGGCGGACGAGCGCCATAGCCACCAGTGGCCGGCCGTTGGCGCGGCCCAGCATGTGGTCGATCCAGCCGATGCTCTCGGGGTCCGCCCACTGCAGATCTTCCATCAGGATGGCGACCTGCTCGTCCTGCGTCACCTGCAGCACCAGATCGGTCATGCTGAGCCACAGCGCGTCGCGCGAGCCGCGCGGGTCCAGCCCTTCGGGCAGAGGCTCGTTCGCCAGCAAGCGCGCCAGCAGGGTGCGGTTCTGCGAGCTCAGCTCGTCGCGCGTAGAAGGGCCGAGCCGGGAAACGATCGCGCGCTCCGCCTCGGCGCTGGTGGCGCCCTTGGGCAGGCTGATGATGGCGCGCAGCACATCGGTGGCGGCACCGAGCGCGTGACCCTGACCGTACGACTCCGAGCGCTGCAGCACGATGTGAGGCGCCCCGGCCTGCGACGAGATGCGCGCCATGACCTCGCGCCGCAGGCGGCTCTTGCCGATACCAGGCGGACCCGTGATCGAGACCAGCACCGGCGTGGAATCGAGTCGCGAGCGCTCGAACGCCGCCATGACCTGGGCCAGCTCCGGGTCGCGCCCGACGAAGGGAGCGCCGCCGGTGCGATCGCCGCGCGGGGCCAGGATCGGCTCGCCCACCACGGCCGAGCCGTCGTCGCGCGTCCTGAATTCGTAGCGGCCGCGGCCGAGCTCGCTGGTCGTGGCATCGGCCAGCACCACGCTCGGCTCGGCGTCACGAGCCAGCGCCGAGGCGCGGTCGACCACCTCGCCCACGGGCTGCGCCTCGCCCGTCATCGAAGCGAAGTCGAGCCGCGCTCGGCCGCTGGCGACACCGACGCGGGCGCCCGAGCGAGCCAGACGCCGGCCCAGCTCGAGCGCGACGGCGGCCTCGTTGCCTACCGCGCGTCGCGCGCCCAGGTGAGCGACGATCGAATCCTGTCCGAGCGGGACGGCGTCGGCGCCGCGCTGCCGCAGCTGCTCGAGTGAGCGCTCCCGAGCCGAGCCAGTGCCGAAACGAATCGCGACGATCGACGTGACCAGGCGCGAGCCGCTCCAGCCCAGACGAGACGAGCGCACCGACTCGACCGGCTCGAGCCAGCTTTGGCGCATGCCGTCGCGCGATGCCTCCTGCAGCAACTCGAGCACTTCGCTCATGGTCTTGGGGCGTGCTGCCGGATCGGTTTCGAGCATGCGCGACACCAGCGCGTCGAGCATGGGCGGCGTGTCGCGCCGCAGCTCGAGCAAACGCGGCGCGCTCGTGGTCACCAGGCGCGCCAGGGTGGCGATGATGGTCGGACCGACGTGCGGTGGGCGCCCGGCCACCAGCTCGAACAGCGTCGCGCCCAATGAGTAGATGTCGCTGCGGGCGTCGATCGGGGCGTCGCCGCGCGCTTGCTCGGGGGCCATGTAGGCCGGTGTTCCGACCACGTCGCCGGAGCGGGTGATGCGGATGTCGCTCTTGGCTGCGACGCCGAAATCCACGATTTTGAGCGACACGTTCTCGAGCGAGCCGCAGGACTCGGTGGAGCGGCACAGGAACAGGTTGCCCGGCTTGATATCGCGGTGAAACACGCCTGCTGCGTGCGCGGCCACCAGCGCTTCACCGACCTTGATGCCCAGATCGGCAGCCTGCTGGATGCTGAGTGGCTCACGCCGCTGACGCTGTGCCAGGTCCTCGCCGTCGAGCCACTCCATCGCCACGTAGGGGAGGCCGCTATCCTCGAGCACGCCGAAGGCGACGGTCTTGACGATGCCCGGATGGTCCAGGTTTGCGAGCAGCTGGCCCTCGCGCATCAAGCGCTGCTCCTCCTCGGGCGCCACGCCGGCATCGGCTGCGATGACCTTGAGCGCGACAGTGCGATCGGTGGCGAGATCGTAGGCGCGGTAGACGATACCTACCCCACCTCTCCCTACCTCCCGCTCGATGACGAAGCGACGCCCTAGGCGCCTGCGTTCGGAGTCGGTCGGCTCGTTCACGTGGCCTTCCAAGGTAGTCGCGGCTTCTGCGAAGCGAAAGCCCCCGGCGAGTTTGTCCCCGCCCGTCCCGAAAAGGGGGTAGTTTTTTGGCAGGGCTTGCGGGGCCTGACGTTGGGTGGCGACGCCGCCTACTGCGGGCTTCGCCAACAGAGGAGATTCGCTATGGGCGTTCGTGCACTTCTAGGATGGCTTTCACTAAGCGTTTTGGTCGGGTTCGTCGGCTGCAGTACCGACGCACAAAAGGTGCAGCCAGAGACCCGCGGCAAGCGCGGTGAGCGCTGTCAGGCGCGCAACGACTGCGATGCCGGTTTGGCGTGCTTGAACGGCCTGTGCGCCAAGAACGAGTTCGAAATCGACGTCAAGGCCATGCACTGCGATCGCGTCGACTGCTCGACCGACGTGGACTGCTGTGGCGATCGTCCGACGACGGCGCCGACCAAGTGCAAGGACCGTGACGTCATCTGCACCCAGCCAACCGTGTCCGACTGCTCGCCGACCGCTTGCACGTCGAAAAGCGACACCTGCGGTGACGGCGTGTGCCGAACGGGCACCTGTTCACCCAGCGGCATCGCGTGCATGGACTCGACGGAATGCACCGAGCAGTGTGTCGCTGGTTTTTGCAGCCTCACCAACCTCACCTGTACGGTGGCCTCGAACTGTCCCTACTACACGGGTACGTGTCTGGGTCGCACCTGCAACTGTGCCAACCCCGTCTACGATCCCACGGACCCGATCTGTACCGACCCGGAGTGTACCGACATCTGTCTGCTGCGCTGTGACAACGAGCGCTGTCTGAAGGACAACTCCTGTGAGGTCGACCAGGATTGCCTGGTGGTAGGCTCGACGGCTCGTCTCTGCGATAGCGGTCGCTGCGTGCAATGCAAGGAAGACGAGGACTGCGACCCGGACAGCGACGAAACCTGCGTGGAGGGACGCTGCGACAAGCCGTGCCAGCAAGACGAAGAGTGCGGGATGTTCGAAGCGTGCGACGTCGACAGCGGCGAGTGCGTGTACCGGGGCTGCACCAGCGATCGCGAGTGCGTCTTGGCCGCGGCGCGCGGTGGCAATGAAGGCGTGGGCGGCAGCGGCCCCATCCTCACCACCACCGACGACCCGCGGCTGTTCAAGTGTTTGGAGAGCGACACCGACGCCACCATCAAGATCTGCAAGATTCCCTGCGAAAACGACGGCTCTTGTGGGCAGTTCCAGGTTTGCGATGCTGGCTTTTGCAAGTTCGTGGGCTGCGAGACCAACGAAGAGTGCCGGGCCTACCTGGGTATCTCCAACGAGATGACCAGCGAGACCAAGCCCTACATCTCCACGGCGGTGTGCCGCGAGTAGCTCAGGCAGGCAGCGGTAAGCTGGCGCTGCGCGCGGCGCGACAGCGTTTGCCCGACAGCTCGACGCCCAGGGCGTCGAGCCCGAGGGCATTGGCCACGGCCAGCAGCATGCCGCGGCCACAGAAGGGATCGACCACGCGGCGCGCGTGGGTCTCGTCGAGCAGGAAGCGACAAGCTGCCTGACAGGCGAGCACCCCCATGCCGCGGCTCCAGCTGCTCTCGCCTGCGTCCGCCAGCACGTCGGGGCGCGCGCGGCGAGGGGGCTGGACCTCGCCGGTCGTGAACGCCAAAAGGTGCGAGTAACCGGGGCGGCCTTGCGTCGGTGTGCCGGGCGCGCGCCGGCACACGATCTGGTGAGAGAGCAGAGCGGCGCCAGCCTGGTCGGCCGCGCACTGGATCAGGTGCGCCTTGTCGATCCACCGGCCCTGATGACGAATATCGCTCTGGTAGAAGAGCGCCACGGAGCTCGGGCTGGGCCAGCGCATGAGCTGAGCGGCCGCATCCACGAACCAATTGCACCAGCCTTCGGTGCCTGGGCCGAGCTGCGGGAGCTCGGAAAGGTCGGGCAATGACGTGATGATGGCGTCCGCGGGCTCGGCCGGATGCTCGCTCAGCCAGGCCAGCGCTTCGGCCTGAACCACCAGGCGCAGCGGCGTCCGCGCGTCAGCGGCCAGGGGCGCGCCTGAGCAAGCGCCGTCGCGCGGCCAGCGAGGGCGGGGGAGTGAGGGACGGATCGATTTCGGTCGCTGCAGCTGCGGCCGCGGCCCCACTCAGCGGCGGACGCGGCTCGCTACCCAGGCCGGCGGACAGCAGATCGTCGGCCGTGATGCGCGCGCTGCGAGCTGTCGCGGCCGTGCGGGCAAGCAGGCCGAACAACTCCAGCTCGTTGCCCGGAAAGTCGTGCTCCGTCAGCAGTCCCAGCGCGGCGGGCTCGATGCCGAGCGGCTCCCCTGACGTGCTGAGGCCGAAGCGACTCAGTGCTTCCAGCACCAGCGCTCGCAGATCTTCGGCGCGCTCCGCGAGGCTGGGTAGCTTCAGCTCACGGCCTTCGAGCAGGCGTGCCAGACCATCGTGAAGCCGCCCGGCGCTGGCCAGCGCGCTGGCGCTGCTCGGCAGACCGAGCACCAGCCCGGCCGGGACCACGCCCGATGGCGTGTCGCTGCGCTCACGACCGAGTAGAAAATGGGCCAGCAGCTCCTGCACCGGCAGCGGTAAGGCGGACGCTCCGGCGATCAGCAGCGTGCCGCCGTCGGCCGCTACCAGCGGCGATTGCTGCGGATCCTGCCAGATCGCGAGCGTGCGCGCGTCCAGCTCGGTGCCGTCCAGAGCCACGAAGGGGCCGTCGGCGCGCTGACTGGCCAGATGGGCGTGGGCCGCGAAGCCCTGCACGTCGACGCCGGGGGGCGCGAGTAGCGCCAAGGCCGCGTCGGTGCGAGCGAGCCGTTCGAGCGAGTCGAGGCACAGGCGCGCGTTGGGGCTGAAGGCCGTGGTGCGCACGCGGCGAGCCAGGCGCTCCGCCGGCACGCGATGGCGCGTGGCCTGCGCGCCCACCGCGCGGCTCAGGCGCTCACACTCGTGCTCCAGGCTGGTGGCTCGCTGCTGTGCGGTCAGCTCGCGCTCGCGCGCGCGGGACAGCGCGGCCGAAACCGAAATCAGCGAGCTGATGCGATCGGAAAGCGTACGCAGTGCGCGAGCCTCCTCCAGCGTGAGCGGGCTGCTGCGGCTCTCGCCGGGCAGTAGTACGAAGCCGAGCGGACCGTCCTCGTCGCACACCACGGTGGCAGAGTAGGCGCCGCGCGCGCGAAACCAGCCGAGCAGCCCGCGCACCTCGGGGCGGCGCACCTCGACTGCCGTCAGCGCGTCGACGCGCAGCGTGCGCTCGGGCTCGCCCAGCGCCAGCTCGTACAGCCGTTCGGGTGCGTCGGCGCGCTCGATGTGGAGGTAGCCGGCCACGTCGACCGTGAGCACCTCGGTCGGGGTCTGACGCCAGATCTCCGCGCGGGCATTACCGGAGGCTGCCGTACCCTGCAGCGCTACCAGGGCTGCGGTGAGCGCGGCGTTGGGATCGGGCGAAAGCGCGCCGCGGCTGGCACGTTCGATGGCGAGCAGCCAGCGAGACTGTTCGGGGCCCAGCGGGCGTGCGATGCGCTGGGCCAGCAGGCCAACGCCGACGCAGGCCAGCGAAGAAGCGATCAAAATGCTGCCACTCGCTGTCGGCCGTGAGTGGGCCAGCGTGCCGGCCGCGACTACGACCGGTACGCCCGCGATCGCCACTGCCAGGATGCCACGCAGCGCGCGCGTGACGCTGGTCGGCTCCGCCGCCGTCGCGGCCCAGGCGCCGAGCGCAGCCGCGGCGCACAAGGCGGTCGGCAAGAAGCGATCCGGCGCTGCCAACGAGAGCGAGGCGCCCAGCACCGCGACCACGACAGCGGTCACCGACAGCGCGAAAGCGCTCGCGGCGCGATCGCCGACCCCCAGCTCGGCGCGGCGCAGATTGCGCAGTCGCAAGCTGGCGGCGCACTGCACGAGCAGCGAGCCGGCCGCAGCGCTGGTGGTGGCGTAGTCGACGAGCAGCGGGTCCTGCACGAAGCGACCAGGCAGTAGCGTGACCGCAGCCGGAATGCTGGTGGCGATCGCCCAGAGCAATCCAGAGAAGGCGGCGGCGTCGAGCGACTCTGTCGCCTTCGGCGCAAGCAGCATGCCGCCCAGAGGCTTGATGCGCGCCAGCGCCACGAGCGCGCTCACCGACGCGATGCCCGCACCGAGGTTGGCCGCGGCGTCGAGCCCTGCTCGCCCGACGCCGCCCGATCGCGCCACCACGAATAGCGCAATCCCGAAGGCGGTGAGCCAGCCGGCCTTGCGCGCGGTGGCGCTAACCCGGTCCGACCCTGCCGCCACCTGCGAGCGGCGGTAAATCACGAACAGGCCCAGGCCGGCTGCCAGCAGCGCCACGAACGCGCTGGCGAACGCGCCGCTCCTGGCTGCCGCGAACGCCACGTAGGCGAGCGCCAGCAGGCACAGGGCAAGCTCGCGGGTCATAGAGCGCTATATAGCCAAGATTCCGGCCAATTGCCCGTGGCTTGGAGCGGCGCTTGCCGGGGCGAAAGGACAGGGCTATCCGGCCGCTCCCGCGTCGCCACTGCTGCATTGGGTCGCCGCGGACCAGCAGGCGCCCGCCCCAAGCGGTTTGGCGTCTCGTAAGGCACCCCTCCGAGATGAAGAAGAACTACGTCCTCGATACCAACGTCCTTCTGCATGACCCCCACGCCATCTTCAAGTTCGAGGACAATGATCTGTTCTTACCGATCTACGTGATCGAAGAGATCGACCAGTTCAAACGTGATTCGAACGAGCGCGGTCGGAACGCGCGCACCGTCTCGCGCCTGCTGGACGCGCTGCGTTCCAAGGGGCCGCTCTCCGGCGGTGTGTCGCTTTCCGACGGCGGCACGCTGCGGGTTTTCGTGCCCCAGACCCGAGCCGAGCTACCGATCGCGCTGAACCCCAGCTCGGGCGATCACGCGATCTTGCAGACGGCGATAGCCTTGCGCGATGCGCACCCCGACATGCCCACGATCTTCGTGACCATGGACGTGAACCTGCGCATCCGCGGCGATGCGCTGGGCCTCCAGACCGAGAGCTACGAGAATCAGGCTGTCGACTTCGAGCATCTGGAGTCGGGCACCGTCGACCTCACGCTGCCACTGGCCGAAATCGAGCGCTTCATGAGCGGCGGCACGATCAAGCCGCCCCCCGGCGAGAAACTGCCGCCCAATTGCTGCGTGGTGATGCACGACGAGGCCGAGCGGCCGCGCACCGCCCTCGGTCGCTACCACGCCGAGGCAGGCGAGATCCGGGCGCTCAAGGTGCCGCGTGAGGGCTTGTCGGGCGTGCGCCCGCGCAACCGCGAGCAAGCATTTGCGCTCGACCTGCTGCTCGACGAAAACGTGCGGCTCGTCACCCTGGTTGGCAAAGCTGGTACCGGCAAGACCTTGCTCGCGCTGGCGGCTGGCCTGAAGCGAGTGGTGGAGGAAGGCGTGTACGCACGGCTGCTGGTGAGCCGCCCCGTCATGCCGCTGGGTCGCGATCTGGGCTTCTTGCCTGGCGATGTCGATCAGAAGCTGAACCCGTGGATGCAGCCCATCTACGACAACCTGGAGTTCTTGTTGGTCGCGGGCGGTGGCAAGCGGCGCGGCGTGCGCGGTTACGACGAGCTCTTCCAATCGGGGCAGCTCCAGGTCGAACCGCTGACCTACATCCGCGGTCGCAGCTTGCCGTCACAGTACGTGATCGTGGACGAGGCGCAGAACCTGACGCCGCACGAAGTAAAAACCGTCATCACGCGCTGCGGCGAGGGAACCAAGATCGTGCTCACCGGCGATCCCTTTCAAATCGACAACCCCTACGTCGACAGCTCCACCAATGGCTTGTCGTACGCGGCCGACCGGCTGCGCGGCGAGCCGCTGGTCGGGCACATGCTGCTCGCGAAGGGCGAGCGCAGCGAGCTCGCCAATATCGCTGCCAATAAGCTGTGACCCTGCGCCGTCGCCACCCGCTGTCGGAAGCGACGGCCAGCCTGGCCAAGCAGCTTCAGCGCTGCGAGGCCGCCATAGCGCTGCTGGATCGGGCGCGCCCGATCAACCTGCAGGCACAGCTGGCGCGACTGCTGGCGGCTTTCACGGTCGGCACGCGCCCCAAGCTGGAGCTCGAGTACGACCCTCCACCTCGGCTGGCCGAGGTGCGTCAGGCGCTCGACGCACTGCCGGGCGTCGTCGACACCGGCGATACCGAGCAGAGGCTGCTGCTGGAGCGCGCGGAGGAGCTGGCGCTGGAAGCGCAGCTGGCGGAGCACGTGGGGCAGCCGAAGTTTCGCGAGCTAGCCGCCCAGCGCTATCCCATTCCGGAGCAGCACGCCGAGCTGCGCCGCGCCGCGCTCGAGCGCCTGGCCACGTCGCAGGCCGTGGGGCCGCCCGAGCGCCTGCACGCGAGCGACGACGAGCGTGACCCCGATAGCCTTTTTTGCCTGATCTCGCAGCTCATCTCGGCCGAGCGTCTGCCGGTGCGGGTCGAGCTCGATGCCGGCCTCGTCGCCCTGGCGGCCGTAGCCGAAGGTGTGGTTCGGGTGCGTGCCGGTGCCAAGATGCCGCGCTCGGTCGGGCGGCGCATCGCGCTGCACGAGGTCGGTGGTCACCTGGCGCCGCGCATTTCTGGCGCCACGCTGGGCGGTCTGTTCGCCGCGGCGGCGGCGCGCGCCTCGGACGACGAGGAAGGCCGCGCCACGTTGCTCGAAGAGCGCGCCGGGCTACTCAGCGAGGAGCGGCGCGAGGAGCTGGCTCGGCGCTACCTGGTAGCCACGAGCGTGCGCGAGGGCGCCGACTTTTGGCAGAGCGTCGACGTGCTTTTGGCGAGCGGGGCCGAGCCAGCTCCGGCGCTCGAGCTGGCCTGCCGCGCGCATCGCGGCGGAGGTCTGGGGCGCGAGCTCGTGTATTGGTCGGGCTACCAGCGCGTGAAGACGGCGCTGGCCGCGCGCCCCGAGCTCGAAGCTTTGCAGCGCGCAGGGCGTATTTCGCTGGCGGCCGCTGCCGAGCTCCTGACTGCATCAGTCGCGCTCGAGGACCACCGAAACGTGAGCTGAAGCTGCTCGCTGGTTTCGCGCGTCGCCTGCTCTCTGGCCAAGGCCTTGTCAGTCTGGCCGATTCGCACTACATCGGGCGCGTGAGCAGCGCCTTGGATCGGAGCGGTCGCGGGGCGTGGTCATGGACGATCAGGCACGTTCTGCCGCTCTGCCTGCTCCTAACGTCCGAGCTGGCTCACGCTCAGCAAACGGGGTCCGGTGCGGTTCCGAGCGGCGGGCAGGGCGCCATCGTCAAACCGCCCGAGCCGGCTGCGGACGCCGAGCAGCCCGTGGTGGTGATGCCGGAGCTGCTGCAGTTCGAAAACGCGCCCTACCCGCCGGAGGCCGAGCAGGCCGGGCTCGAGGGCAACGTCGTGCTCAAGCTGACCGTCGACAAGCAGGGCAACGTGACGGCTGCGGAAGTGCTCGAGCCCGCGGGCCACGGCTTCGACGAGGCAGCCCAGGCGGCCGCGCTCAAGTTCAAGTTCAAGCCCGCCACGCGCGACGGCGTGCCGTTCGCGGTCAAGATCAAGTACGGCTACGCCTTCACCTTGAAGGAGGTGGTAGCGCCCGCGCCGCCCCCCACGTCCGGCGAGCTCGGCGGCAAGCTGTTCATCGGTGGCAGCAAGGCGCCGCTCGCCGGCGCCGAGGTGACCGCCGTGCTGGCCGACGGTCGTGAGCTTCGCGCCATCAGCGACGGCAACGGTAGCTTCACCTTTCCGGGTCTCGCCCCCGGTAAGTACAAGCTCAAGATCAAGGCGACCGGGTACGAGGACTTCGAGCACGACGAAGTGGTCGTGCTGGGCGAGGCCGTGGACGTGGTGTATGGAATCGACCCGATCTCGGACGGGCTCGAGATCGTGGTGAAGGGCGAGCGCCCGCCGCGCGAGGTGACGCGGCGCACCTTGGAGCGGCGCGAGATCAGCCGCATCCCGGGCACGAGCGGCGATGCTTTGCGCTCGCTGCAGAGCTTGCCCGGCGTGGCGCGCCCGCCCGGGCTGGCAGGCTTGCTGATCGTGCGCGGCTCGGCGCCGGAGGGCACCGCCTACTTCATCGACGGCTCCGATGTTCCGCTGATCTACCACTTCGGCGGCCTATCCAGCGTCGTGCCCACCGAGCTGCTCGACCAGATCGACTTCTATCCGGGCAACTTCAGCGCCCAGTACGGCCAGAAGATGGGCGGCGTGGTCGACGTCGCGCTGCGCAAGCCGGACACCGTGTGCAACGGCGACTACGGCAAGCGCACGGACAAGAAGGGGTGCTTCCACGGCATGGCGCAAGTCGACCTGATCGATTTGCGCGCGATGGTGCAGGGGCCGCTGCCGATGAAGGACTGGAGCTTCGCCGCGGCGGGTCGCTACAGCTGGTTCGACAAGTGGCTAACGCCCGTGCTCCAGAACGCCGGTTCCAGCATCACCAACGCGCCGGTCTACTCCGACTATCAGCTGATCGCGGAGCACGACGACGGTCGCTCGCGCACCAGCCTGCGCTTCTTCGGCTCGAACGATAGCTTCGCCGTGATCATCACCGATCCCGCCGCCCAGGACCCGGGCTTTGGCGGCAACCTATCGTTCTCGACCTCGTTCTATCGCATCCAAGCTCTGAACCAGCTCAAGGTCTCGCCCAAGGTAGACCTGAACAGCATGGTCAGCGTCGGACAGGACGACATCAACTTTTCGCTCGGCATCTTCAGGTTCGACCTGAAGATCAACCCCATCTACTGGCGCGAAGAATTGGCGTTCAAGCTGGCCAAGGGCGTGAAGCTCAACGCCGGCCTCGACTTCAACATGGGTCCCTTCGACGTGCTGGTGCGAGCGCCCGAGCCGCCGCGTCCCGGTGAGCCGCCAGGCGGCCCCTTTGCGACGAAGCCCCTGCAGGAGACGCAAAGCTCCGATGTTGCCTTCCGCCCCGGCTGGTACGTCGAGGCCGAGCTGCAGCCCCTGGATCGCTTGCGCGTCGTGCCCGGCATGCGCCTCGACTTCGCTCGCGACGCGGGCCACGTCGATTTCAGCCCGCGCATCAACGGCCGCTACGATCTGATCAAGGGGGTCGGTGCGGATCCGGGTGCAGGGCTGGCGTTCCAGCGGCGCACGACCATCAAGGGCGGCGTGGGCGTGTACACGCAGGCGCCGGAATTTCAGGAGACGGACGAGGTTTTCGGTACGCCGAACCTGGAGTCGAACCGCTCGATCCACTACGTGCTCGGCGCCGAGCAAGAGCTGACCCGGCACATCGAGCTCAGCGTCGAAGGCTTCTACAAGGACCTGACCAATCAGGTCGCACGTAGCCCGGACCCAGGCAGCGGCTACGCCTACAACAACGCTGGCAGCGGCAGCGTGATCGGCCTCGAGACCCTGCTCAAGTTCAAGCCGGACGACCGATTTTTCGGCTGGATCGCTTACACGCTGTCGCGCAGCGTGCGCCGCGACGCGCCCGGTGAGCCCGAGTACCTGTTTCAGTACGATCAGACGCACAACCTGATCGTGCTCGGCAGCTACCGGCTCGGTCGCGGCTGGGAGTTCGGGGCCCGCTTCCGCATCGTCTCCGGGCCGCTCGATACACCGGTGGTGGGGCGGCCTTCGCTGCCGGCGATCTACGCCTCCGATGCCGGCGCCTACGTCCCGCTGCAGGGCCAGCCCTACACGGAGCGCATGCCGCTCTTTCACCAGCTGGACATCCGCGTCGACAAGCGCTGGCAGTTCAAGGCCTGGGCCCTCTCGGCCTACCTCGACGTCCAGAACTCCTACAACCATCCGGCCTCTGAAGGCCTCGTCTACAACTACAATTTCAGCAAGCAAGGCTACCAGACCGGGATCCCCATCATCCCCAGCATCGGCCTGCGAGGTGAGCTATGAAGCGCGCGCCGCTACTGCTAACCGCCGCGCTGGCGCTGAGCGCCACGCTCGGCTGCGGTCCCCAGTTCGACCTGTCGAGCGAGCTCAAGTCGCTGCGCGTCTTGACGGTCAAAAAGGACAAGCCCTACGCCCAGCCGGGCGAGACCGTGAAGATGCAGATGCTCTGGCAAGACGCCAAGGAGCCGCCCCCGGACGCCCAGGAGCCGCGCCCGGTTCAGCGACTCTTCATCGGTGGCTGCTTCAATCCGCCTGCCGACCTCTACTACGGCTGCTTCCCCCAGATCGCCGAGCAGGCGGCCGCGGGCACGTTGCCGTCCGCGCTGGGCGACACGTTCGAAGCCGCCTTGCCGTCCGACCTGATCTCCAGTCGCGGGGCGGTTGACCCGGGGCAAGACCCGTACGGGCTGGCGATCGTCTTCTTTGCGGTGTGCGCCGGCACGCTGAGCCTGGACCCCAGCGCCATGGGCGACACCAGCTACGGGCTGCCGGTGCGCTGTCTCGACGACCAGGAACCGCCGCAGCCGCTCGGCTCCGACGATTTCGTCGTGGGCTACACCTCGGTTTACTCGTTTCTGGGCGTCGAGAACCACAATCCGGCCTTCACGCTCGACAAGTCCGGGGCCACCCAGTTCACGATCGCCGGCGAGAGCGTCCCGGCCGATTGTGTGGGGGAAGCTTGCCAGGACGCCGCCGACGTCGCCATCGACTGCAGTGGCGGCGACGCGCGCTGCATTGCGAGCTGCGAGGACGACGGCGAGTCGAGCTGCCCGCCGATTCAAGTGGCGCCACTGATTGACGAGGACGTGGAGGAGGACGCGCGCACTTCCGAGCTGGTCGGTGCTCCTACTGGCGAGCAGATGTGGGTGAACTACTACGTCGATCACGGCAGCATCTCGGAAGTGCGGCTCGTGAACGACGCCACCACCGGCTGGAATGCCGCGTACCGCGGTGAGCTGCGGGCTCCCAAGCTCACGGGGCCGATGAAGGTGTGGGCCGTCGTGCACGACAACCGCGGCGGAATCGACTTCGCGCGCGTTAGCCTGATGGTCCAGTAACCGCTAGCCTCACGACCACGCGACAGCCAGTAACGCGCCGCGCGCGCCGACGCGGCTTGGGGCCCCAACCCAACCACCGCCACCGTCGGGGGGGGGGGGGGG
>DATDEV010000611.1:0-5362 GCA_036522995.1 Polyangiaceae bacterium | reverse complement strand
CCGAGCGTTGCTGCCTGATCGACGTCCGTCTTGTACGGCACGCCGGAGCTGTCCACGCGCTGGCGCTGGTTTTCGACCTGGTCGCCGCGCGCGTAGTAGCCGAGCTCGAAATCGTGCCGTCGGCCGAAGGCGGGCAGCGAGGTGCGGGCGAAGCCGCGCGCGCCGTAGGTCGTTTCGTCGACGTGCAGGTCGAGCAGGTCGCCGCGCTGACCGTGGAGCGACTGGGTGGCTTGCTGGGTGTCGAGCAGAAAGCCAGTGAGGTTTTCGCGCAGCCGCATCGTGCGGCGGATCGCGAACAGTTGCTGACCGAGCGTGACGTCGCCGCGATGCTGCTCGAGGTCGGCGGCCAGCTGGTAGCGCGAGCCACTGCCGCCTTGCTGCGGGTCGTAGGTGTCGTAGAAGCCCTTGCGACCGGCGGTCACGTCGTCGTCGCGCAGCACGCCGGCGCTGTGGAACTCGACGCCGTAGGCAGCGCCGCTGAGGCGAAAGGAGGTGTTTTTGCCGAGCTGCCCCTGGTACTGGCCCATGGCGCGAGCTCGCTTCAGGTCACGGTTTTGGCCGTAGCCGTCGGTCTTGTAGATCTCGGCGCCAGCGTAGGTACTGGCCGAATCCGCCGGCGCGAAGGTCACGAGCCCGCGCTGCATGCCGTACGAGCCGATGGTGTACTTGGCGGTGAGGCCGGGCTTGTCGAGACCCGTCTGGTAGTCGGCGCTGCCGGCGACGGCGTAGTTGCCCTGGCGCACGTCGAAGGGTCCCTCGAGCACGCGCAGGCTGCGGATGAGCTCCGGGATCAGGAAGCCGGTGTCGGCATAGCCACTGCCGTGATAGTTGCCGCTCTCGTTGATCGGCACGCCATCGACGGTCAGCTCGATGTCCTGCCCTTCGCGCGCGTCGAATCCGCGCAGGTAGATGCGCTCGGCGTGCCCTTCGCCGCCCTCCTTCGAAAGGTAGACGCCCGGGGCGAGCTGCAGCAGCTCGGTGGCGCTCTTGCGCGGTACGCGCGAAAGCTCCCCCACGCTGACGCGCAGGTCGGAGACGCCGGCGCTCGGCGGCGCGCGGCGCTCGGTCACGGTGATCTCGGTCGTCGGAGCGCTGGGGGGCGCGCTCGCTGGCGGCGGGGGCAGGGGGCCAGGGGGAGGTGGCGCTGGCTGCGCCGCAGGGGGCGCCGTAAATGGCACCAGCACCCGCACGCGCGCCGCGACGGGGGCACCATCTCGAGTTGCCGGCGCGAATATCCAGCCAGCCACCGCGGCCAGGGCAGCAGCGTCGAGCGCCGGATCGCCGGGCTCCACCAGCTGGGCATCCTGCACCCGGCCTTCGCGCGTGACCGTAAGCAGCAGCGCGACGGGCGCAGCTGCGCTCACGCCGGGCGCGAGCTCGGCCGGCGGAGATACGGTCGGATGGGGAAGAACGAGCACCTGCCCGAACGCCAGGCTGGCGATGCACACCTTCGCTGCGATGAGCAGCGCGCCGAGTGCTGGGCGCGGAAAAACACGCATGACTTGACCCGTTGGAAGGGGGCACGCGCGCCGGCAGGCTGCGAGTCAGCCGCCAGCCGCGGTGCGGCCGCGGTGGGAAGAGCGAAGCTCAACCGAGCGCGGCGACGGGCGGCGACGTCTTGGGTGCGAGTGACAGCGCTGCCAGCTGTCCTGTTGGCTCAGCCGCGGCATGCAACAGCGAGGGAGCGCAGACGCTCGGCGCGAGGGGAGCCTCGAACGCAGTCGCGACCGGCAGCGCCAGCTCGCGCTGGCTACGCGCCAGCAGCTGGCAGTGATCGTGACTCTCGACCGCGTCGGGCGCGGCGGCTCGTGGGCTGGTGGCGTCGTCCGGTGTGAGCGCTTCGGCCCCGGCCTCGGCCGCTCGATGCTCGCCGTCGTGCAGCTCGAGCAGCTCGCCGTGCTCGGCGCAGATCGCGTGCGGAACCAGCAGAAAATGGGCTACTTGCCCCAGCGAGCTCGCCGCCAGCAGCAGCGCCGCCAGCGCCGCCAGCGCTCGCAAAAGCAGCGGCGTCGTCTTGCGACGAGCTGCCTTGCGCGAGCCGGGCCGGGGAGCCATGTGCGCAACGAGTAACACGGAGCCAGCCTGGGTCAAGGCGCCTCAGGGTCCCAGCAGGGAGCTGACGACGAGGCCGAGCGCGCCGGCGACCAGCACTCCCAGCGCAAACGGCAGCGCAAACGCCGTCCAGCCGCTGCGAGGGGGCGGCGTCGTGGGCAGCAGCGGTTCGAGGCGCTCCGTGCTCGATTCCGCCCGTCCCGTGCCCACCGGGTTGGTCGTGGTCTCGAGCTCGAGCTCGCTCGGGGCGACGGCCGCCACGGCGTTGACAGGCGGCTCGTGGCTCGCGCTCGGCGCCGAGGGCTCGGCGCGGGTGTGGACCGTGGTTTCGACCCAACCGAGAGGCCTGCGCAGGAGCGCGACGGTTGCCTCGAGCTCGGCGCGAAATGCGGCCGCGCTCTGAAATCGCTCGTCGGGCTGCTTGCGCAGCCCGCGCAGCACCGCGCGGTCCAGGGGGAACGGCACCGGCTCCCGCGCGTATTTCGACGGCGGCTCGGGCTCGTCGCGGGCGTGCGCGGCCAGCAGCGACGCGGGTAAGTCGTGGTGATCGAAGGGGCCGCGGCCGGCGAGCATGATGTAGAGCATCAGCGCGCCGGCATACACATCCGCTCGCGCGTCGACCGCAGCACCGCAGGCCGCCTCGGGGCTCGCGTAGCGCGGCGTGCCCATCAGCACGCCCGCCTCGGTAGGCAAGCTCAGCGGCAGGGGCGCAGCGGCCGGCGCATCCGGCAGCACGCGAGCCACCCCGAAATCCAGCACCTTGAGCACGCGCGCGCCGTCGCTCGGCGAGCACAGGAACAGATTGGCCGGTTTGATGTCGCGATGCACGATGCCGATGTCGTGCGCCGCCGACAGCGCCGACAGCAGCTGACACGCGAGCTGCACCGCCTCGTACACAGGCAGCTTGCCGCGCTCTCGCAGCTCTTCGGCCAGGGTGCGCCCGCGCAGGCGCTCCATCACCAAGAAAGGTCGCTTGTCGGCCAGCTTGGCTGAATCCACCACCGACACGATGTGCGGGTGATTCAAGCGACCGAGCGCTTGGCGCTCCACCCGCATGCGATCGACGAGGCGCGCATCGCCCGCCAGCTCGGCGTGCAGCACCTTGGCTACGAACTGCCGACCGAGCTCGACGTTCTCGACCAAGAAGACCTCACCCATCCCGCCCGCGCCGATGCGTGAAACCGTGCGATAGGCTGTGCCTGCGAAGGGATCCCGAGCGGCTCCCGGCGGCACGTCGTCATGGCTCCCGGCGCTCGCCAACTTGCCCCCCCGCAGCGCTCAGAAGCGCCCGCTGGCGCTGAGCTGAAACGAGCCGCTTTCCGGCGAGTAGAGGGGCACGGCGCGAAACGCCGTAGCATCGGATGCCTGCGCTTTCGGCCACAAGAAGTAGGTGGCCACCCCCGCACCGAGCGCCGCTCCGAACGAAACGAAGGCACCGGTCCGCAGGTGCGAGGCGCTGGTAGCGAGAGCCGACACCTCTTCGCACTGAGAGATGGCGCTGCTGCCGGCGCCGCACGGGTTGGGTCCCGGCAACCCGGCCAGCAAGTCTTCGCGCTCTTGATCCTTCGAGCTGGCGATCACCAGCAGCGTGACACCGGCGCCGAGCGCTAGCCCGCCCACGACCGCGGTGATGATAGGAGGTGTGTAGTTGGTGCTCGCTGAGTCGGACGGGGCTTGCTTGGCTGCGGCGCTGCTCGGTGGGAGCACGAGCTCGAGGTCGTAGGTGCCGCCCCGGGCGAGCGCCATGCGCCGAGCGAGGTTGCGGTCCGGCGCCAGCTCGGCCCCGAAGTCGTGCGTGCCCGGCTCCAGAAAAAGGCTCGCGGCGAGCGGCGACTGCCCCACCGGCTTGCCGTTGACCAAAACGGTGGCGCCCGGCTCGCTGACAGCGAGCCGCACCTCGGCCACCTGTGATTTGGCGGAGCGCAGATCGCTCTTGATGCCATCCAGCGCTGCTTCGCTCTCCAGGGGAGCGAAGTTGCGCACCGCGAAATCCAAATGCTCGGCCGCATCTCGATACAGCTTCAGCTCCAGCTCGGCTTGCCCCAGCGCGGCCGCGACGTCGTACGTCCGGCGAATGCTCCAGGCTTCGAGCAGCAGCTGGTGCGCCTCCTCGATCTTGCCGGCGGTGAAGGCGACCTCGGCCTGGCGATAGAGCACCCGCGGACGACTGGGATCGCTAGCAGCCGCGGCATCGGCGCCCGGCGCCGTGGCGAACGCCGGCCTGGGAAGCGCGCTGACACAGCCGAGCGCGAGCGCCACCCAGCGGCGGGCTACTGTTGGAGAGGCGGGAAGCTTCATCGAGAACCTAGGCGGAACTTCTTGGCGGGAGCAGCGGCGGACGAGGCAGCGGGTGGCTGGTTGGGGGCAGCCGCGGGCTCGCTGGGGGCAGCCGGCGAAGCGACTGATGCTCTGCTATTCGGCGCTTCCGGCGCGTGAGTTGCTGGTTTTTGCTCGCTGAAGGAGGGCGGCGCCGCTGCGGCTGTGCGTGCGGGCGCGGAGGGTGCCGCGCGCGCGCCAGCGGCTGCTGGCGACGCTTCAAGGCGACTCGTGGGCGCGGCCGGAAACTGGGGGGAGGGCAGGGCTGCTTGCTGGCGTGCTGCGTGCTCGGGCGGGGCCGATTGGCGTCCGAGCGCGCGCTGGATCTCGCGGTCGCCGCTGAGCGTCGCCCAGCCGAGCAGCAGCGCCACGACGAGCAGGATGCCGCCCGCAATCGCAATGCCTCGCAGGTGGCGATCTGGCGCGCCCGCTGCCTCGGCGGCAGCAAGCTCGACGTCCTGTTCGGCTACGTCGCCCTGGTTGGTTGCGTCGCCCGGCTCCGCTTCGAGCTCTGGCTCCGCGTTCGGTAGCTCGAGCGCGCCGCTGGCGTGCTCGGCGCCGGCATTCGGCGGCAGCGTGTCGTAGAGCAGCTCGGGGGAAGCACCGGGCAGCTGGGCGCTGAGAAACGCCGCGCGCGCATCTGGAGGAATGGTCATGACCTGGTAGTGGCGCAGCTGCTCGAGCGCGTTTTCGCCGAGGGGCTCGCGAAAACCAGCGGGTGAGCCAGCCCCGGGCGCGCCGCCGACGGCGCTCCCGTCGCCGCCGCGCTCCGGCGCAATGGGCTGCTCTTCGCTGTTCGGTTCCTTGTGCATGGTTAGAAGATCGTGGCACGCGCCGTCGACTTGGAAGGCTCGCGGTTGGCGGGGGATCGCGCTGGAGCCGGACGCTGCGGCGGCGCGCTCGAGCGCGGCGGGCTCGCGCTCGTGACTCGCAGGGTCGGTTGCTCGGGTGCACGCTTCGCGACAGGAGCAGGCGAGGAGGCGGCAGAAGGCGA
>DATDEV010000610.1:0-2723 GCA_036522995.1 Polyangiaceae bacterium | reverse complement strand
CAGACCATTTCGGAGCGCCTGCGCGCCACCCCCGAGGAGGATCGGGCACCGCTCGTCGAGCGCGCCGCTCGGCGCTCGGGAGCCGAGCTACTGCTGGTCGAGCCAACCGGCAGCGTGCTGGTCGACGGCTCGCAGGGTGTGCAGAGCCGTGAGCAAATCGTCAAGCTGCTGGTGAGCGGTCAAGGCGAGACGGCGACCAAGCTCGGGCGCTCACGCTACTTCGCGTCGCCCGTGGAGGCAGCCGCGCCGCTCAGCGTGCTGGCGTTCGTGGTGGCGCCGGAGGTGCCGTTCGCGGGCGCGTCGCTGGTGGTGTCGGTGGCGCTCTTGGCGACGTTGCTGATCGGCGCGGCGGCACTAGTGGCGCTGGCGCTGGCGCGCGACGTGTACTCCGACGTGACCTTCGTCGAGCGCCGCATCGCCGAAATGGCCGACGAAGGCGCAGATCCCGCGGGCAAACCGGTGCCGGTACGGTCGGTCGATCAGGTGGGCCTGCTGGCGTCGTCGTTCAACGTGCTGGTCGACCGCTTCGCCGCCGCGGAGGAAGCGTACCGGCAAGATTTGACGGGCGCGCAGAACTACGATCGCGAGCGCAGCGCGTTCTTGGCCGCGCTGAGCCACGAGCTACGCACACCGCTGAACGCCATCCTGGGCTTCGCAGACGTGCTGCTGGCCGAGGTGGACGGCCCGCTCAGCGAGGACGCGCGCGAAAGCTTGTCGGTCATCCGCAGCAGCGGCGAGCACTTGCGCGCGCTGATCGACGACATCCTCGACCTGTCGGCGCTCGAGTCGGGCGAGCTGCGCCTGAGCTCGCGCGCCATCGACGTGCTGCCGATCGCGCAGGAGGTGGTGCGCGAGGCCGGCATCGCAGCGCGCGACAAGGGCCTGACCTTGGAGCTGATCGGCAAGCCAGCGACGGCGTTCGCCGATCCTCGCCGCGTGCGCCAGATCATCGGCAACGTTGTCGGCAACGCCATCAAGTTCACCAGCAAGGGCGGCGTGACGGTGAGGGTCGACCCGCGCGACGGTGGCGTTTCGATCGCCATCGCCGACACCGGGCCCGGCATCGCGCCCAAGGACCACGAGGCGATTTTTCGCGAGTTTTTCCAGGCCGGCGACGTGCGCCGGATGCGCGTCGGCACGGGTCTGGGGCTGGCCATCACGCGGCGGCTGGTGCAGATGCATCGCGGCTTCATCGACCTGCGGAGCCAGCTCGGACGCGGCTCGCTATTCACGATCGTGCTGCCCGTTCAGCCGCCCCCCGAGCCGCGCTCTTCGGACCCGATACCGCCGCCGCGCAAATCGCGTCCGCACAACGAGAAGGTGACGTGAACCCCGCGGCAGCACGGCTGATCGCTCGCGTCCTGGGCTGGCAGGTCGCGTTCACGCTCGGGACGATCCTGCTGCTGGCAGCGCTGGCGCCACATTTCCTGCTGCTCAACAGCTCGGTGGCCAGCGAGGGCGTCGAGACGCTCGGCCTGGGCCTGGTGGTGGGCGGAGCGGTGGGCCTGCTGCGCAGCGGCTGGCGCCTGCGGCGACTGCGCTTCGCGCTGCGCGCACTGGCCGTCGGCTCGAGTGCGATCGAGCCGCACGAGTTGCTCGAGATGAGCGACGAGGCCAAGCACGTGCTGGCGGGTTGGGTGGCGCCGTCCCTGCTCTGCGCGCTGGTGTCGACCACGCTATTTCGACCGAAGCTGCTCGACCTGACGACCGCCGTCACGCTGTTCCTGCTCGGTGCGGTGATCGTTTCGGCAGCAGCCCTGCCGCTGTTTGGCCTGCTACGCTCGGCTTTTTCGGGGGCGCTCGAGCTGGCGCCGTCGGACAAGATGCGCGCCGTGGTGGAGGACGCCGAGAAGCGCGGCCTGATCGTCGAGCGCGTGTCGCGGCGCATGATCGCGGCCGTCACCACGCCGGTCGCGTTCCTCACGCTGGGCGCGGCGCTGATCGTCGGCGCACACTTGCGCCGCGCCGACGAGCGCAGCCGTGAAGAGACGGCGCGCGTGCTGGCGCGCGCGGCGCTGGAGTCGGACTCGGGCGCGGTGGCGGAGACGGGCCTGAGCGCTGCCATCGAGCAAGGGCGAGCGCTCGGCTTCTCGGCCCGCGTCTTCGACTACAACCAGGGCTACGCGGTGACGCGCGGCGAGGACGGTATCGTGAGCGTGGTCACACCGCTCGACAACGGCAGCGCCGAGGTGCACTTCATGGGCACCACCGAGGGCGTGCTGGGTCTGTCGTTCGTTGGCATCTCGCTGATGGCGACGGCGCTGTCGGGCTGGCTGGGCACGCTGCTGGGTACGGCGCTGGGCCGTGATCTGCGCGCTGCGACGCGCGACGTGCGCGACCTGGGCACCGAAGCGGTGCTGAGCGGCGGCACGCGCGTGGTGCGCGCGGCGCGCTTTCGCATGGTGGCGCGGCTGGGCAGCGCGATCGAGGCGCTGGCGCAGCGCTTTCGCGTGTTCGCCAAGGCGCAAGAGCGCTCGATCGACGCGCGGCAGGCGGCGGCGCGCATGCGCGGCTTGTTCTTCGCCAGCGTGAGCCACGACCTGAAGAGCCCGCTCAACGCGATTTTGGGGTTCACCGAGCTGGTGCGCAACACCGACCTCTCGGCGGGGCAGCTCGAGAGCCTGGACCTGATCGATCGGCGGGGGCGCGAGCTGCTCGGACTGATCGAAACCATCCTGGATGCGGCGCGCGTCGAAGCAGGACAGCTCAGCCTGGTGCTCGAC
>DATDEV010000609.1:0-6220 GCA_036522995.1 Polyangiaceae bacterium | reverse complement strand
GTCCGCGGCGCCGCGCACGACGCTGGGGTCGAAGCCTGCCTCACGCAGAAACTCCGGGTATGCCGGAACGTCGCTCAGCGTGCGCTGGAACAACGCCAGCGCCGCTGCTGTCGGCGACTCATTCGAGCGCCGCGCCAGCTCCTCGTCGAGGCTGGTCGCGTAAAAGCGCTCGAGCCCGCTCAGAGCGAGGCGCGCCTTGTCGCTGACTTCCATCGTCATGACGGCGCCTCGCCCGAGCGCGGCTCAGTCGCTCACTTGTTCGGTTGGACGATGATCTCGACGCGCCGGTTGTTGGCTCGCCCGTCCGGGGTCCCGTTGTCGTCGATCGATCGCGACGAGCCCAAGCCCTTGGCGCTGACCTTGTCGCTCGGCATGCCTTGCGAAACCAGGTAGGAGCGGACGGACTCGGCACGCTTCAACGACAGCGTGTCGTTGTCCGACGGCTTGCCCTGCGAGTCGGTGTGGCCCTCGATCACGATCGCCTTGTAGTTCGAGCCGGACAGGGCGGTCGCGACCTCGTTGAGCTTCTCGCGAGCGATGGGCAAGAGGTCGTACTTGCCGGTCTTGAACAGCACCGAGCCGGAGAGCGTGATGACCATGCCGCGGTCTTCTTCCGTGACCTTGGCCATCTCGGCCAGGCTGGCCATGGCGGCGGCCACCTTCTTCTCCGCCTCCGCGCGCGCCTTCTTCTCGCTCTTCAGCTCCTGCTTGGTCTTGTCGAGACCCTCGAGCTGGGCATCCTTGAACTGCTTGTCGGCCAGCTTGGAGTCGCGATCCGCGGCCACCTTGGCGCCGGTGACCTCGGCGATCTGAGCCTTGCGCTCGGCGACGTAGGCCAGGTCCTGGGTGGGCGCCTCGGGGCCCTCTTCCTCGTAGCTCTTTTCGGCCTTGGCCAGCGCCTGCTGCGCGGTGTCGAGCTCCGCCGGCGCCAGCTGGGCGGCCAGGCTCTTGGAGGCACGCTCGTAAGCTTTACGAGCGTCGAGGAGCTCGGGGGGCGGCGGCGCGGTGGCGCAACCGAACATGACGAGGACTAGCGAGAACGAAAGAGAGGATTTGATGCTGATCATGGTCTGGTTTCTCCCTTCCTTCATTCCTTGAGCTGCTTCTTCAGCTTACCGAGCTGCTCGTCGGCCTCTTTGGCCTGCTTGAGCGACTTGGCTGCCTGGGCGTACGCCAGCGCTAGATCGGCGTCGGCTTGTGCGCGCGAGACGACGAGCGCCGCCTCCTCGTTGTCGCCGTCCTCCATCAGCTGCTTGGCCTTTGCAATCTGTTCGCTTGCCAGCTTCAAATGCAGCTGAGCCTTGGGATCCTCCGTAGCACCCGCGACCTCCGCGCCCTTGACACCGGATTGCGCGGCGGTCAGCGCGTCGTGCGGGGGGGGTGCCCCACCGCAAGCCACTAGTGACAGCCCAATCGTGACGACCCATACCATTCGCGTTGCGAGCTTCCGACTCACGGTTCCTCCAGGCAGGTGTGAAGAAGCGGAAGCTTAGACCAGCAACCCACCGCGGCGGAAGCCCGCTATGGCCATCCATGATTTGAGCCAGATCGAGCGCTTGCCGCCGGGGGCGGCGGCCGCTCAGCCGGCTTCGAATAGGCCGGCTGCGCCCATACCGCCACCAATGCACATCGAAACGATGCCGTAACGGCCGCCGCTGCGCTTCAGCTCGTGCAGCAGGCTCGCCGTCAGCTTGGCACCGGTGCAGCCCAGCGGATGACCCAGGGCAATTGCGCCACCGTTGACGTTCAGGCGCTCGTCCGGCACGCCGAGCTCACGCGCGCAGTACACGGCCTGCGCCGCGAAGGCCTCGTTGATCTCGAAACGATCGATGTCTCCCAGCGCCAGACCGGTCTGCGCCAAGAGCTTGCGGATGGCCGGCACCGGGCCGATGCCCATGATGTCGGGATCCACGCCGGCGACGGCGAAACCGCGTAGTCGGCCGAGCGCCTTCACGCCCAGCTCCTGGGCCTTGCGGTCCGACAGCAGCACCGACGCTGCAGCGCCGTCGTTGAGTGGCGAGCTGTTGCCGGGGGTGACGCTACCGCCCTGCTTGAACACGGCAGGCAGCTTCCCGAGCACCTCGAGCGTCGTCCCGGCCCGCGGACACTCGTCGACGGCGAACTCGAGCTCGCTCACGGCGTTGCCCTCGAGCACCCGAGCCTTGACCGGAAGGATCTCGTCCACGAAGCGTCCGGCCGCGATGGCTGCCAGCGCGCGCTCGTGCGAGCGCACGGCGAACGCGTCCTGCTCCGCGCGCGACACGCCGAAGCGGCTGGCAACTCGCTCGGCGGTGTGGCCCATCGAGATGTAGGACTCCGGATAGCGGTCCATCAGAGCCGGGTTGAGGCTGACCTTGTTGCCGCCCATCGGCACCATCGACATCGACTCGACGCCGCCGCCGATCACCACGTCGGCCAGGCCAGCGTGAATCTGCAAACCCGCGTGCACGATGGCCTGCAGGCCGCTGGCGCAGAAGCGATTGACCGTCTCGCCCGGCACCGAATTGGGAAATTGCGCCAAAAACACGGCGTTGCGCGCGATGTTGAGCCCTTGCTCGGCCTCGGGCATGGCGCAGCCGAGCACCACGTCCTGCACGTCTTCGGCCTTCAGCCCTGGCACCTTGGCCACCGCTGCCTGCATGGCCCAGGCCGCCAAATCGTCCGGTCGGGTATTGCGCAGGGTGCCCTTCAGGCCGCGGCCGACCGCGGTCCTGACGCTGCTGGCGATCACGACGTTGAGCGGAAATGCCATGTTTAGTTCCTCAAGGGCTTGTTGTTCATGAGCATGTGACTGATGCGGTCGAGCGTCTTCTGCTCCCCGCACAGCGACAGGAAGGCCTCGAGCTCGAGCTCCAGGTAGTGCTGATCGGGCAGCTCGGTGCCGGCTGCCACGACGCCACCACACAAGATGTGTCCGAGCTTGTTCGCGATCAAGGCGTCGTGCTCGGTGGCGTAGCCGCCCTCGACCATGCCCCAGATGCGCGCCCCGATGGTGCGGGCAGCGTCGTAACCCACGGCGCTATGCAGCCCCGCCCGCGGCGGGCGGTAGCCAGCACGCGCCATGCCCAGCGCCCGCCACTTGGCGGCGTGGAGCAGCTCGGCCCGATTCAGGCTGACGCCGTCGGTTTGCCGCAAGAAACGTAGCTTTTTGGCCTCATCGGCGCTGGTGGCGACCTTGGCGGTGGCCACCTGCAGCGACGCCTCGCCGATGAACGGCAGCAGGTCGACGCCCTTGATCTTGGCCGCGTCATCCGTGAAGCGCTCGACCATGCGCAAGCAGCCGCCACCGGCCGGGATCAGCCCCACGCCCACTTCCACCAGACCCATGTAGGTCTCGGCGTGCGCCTGGCAGGCATCGGCGGCCATCGCCACCTCGGCCGCGCCGCCCAGTGTGTACTGAAAGGGCGCCGCCACCACCGGCACGCGCGCATAGCGCAGCTTCTGCAGGGAGCCCTGCAGGCCGCGAATGATCTTTTCGACCTGGTCCCAGGCTTTCTGCTGCGCGGCCATCATGATCAACATCAGGTTGGCGCCGGCACCGAAGTGCTCACCGTCGTTGCCGATCACGATCGCCTCGAAGCTCTTTTCGGCGATGTCGACGGCCTCGCCGAACATGGCGATGACGTCGGGGTCGAGCGTGTTCATCTTGGTGTGAACCTCGACGCAGAGCGCTCCGTCTCCCAAATCCACCAGCGAGGCGCCGAAGTTCTCCTTGACGACCTTGCCCGACTCCTTGAGCGCGGCGATGCGCAGCTCCTTGGGTCCGAACGGCACGGGCAGGGCGGCACGGGTCTTGTAGTCGAAGAAGCGCGGCTCCTTGGCGCCGCCGGAGTAGAAGCTACCGCCGGTCGCGGCCAGCTCCTTGACCCAACCGGGCAGCGCGATGCCGTCCTTTTCCATACGCGCCACTGACTCTTTGACACCGATCGCATCCCAAGCCTCGAACGGGCCTAGGTCCCAATTGAAGCCCCAGCGCATCGCGCGGTCCACGTTGACGACGTCGTCGGCGATCTCGCCCAGGCGGCGCGCCGCATAGGCCAGCGTGCGCGACAGCACCTTCCAGGCGAAGCGGCCTGCCACGTCGTCAGCACTCACGAGTAGCTTCAGGCGCTTGCCCGGATCCTCCTCGTTCTTCACGGCGCCGAGCGAGTCGAAGCGCACCTTCTGCTGCGGGCGGTACTCCAGTGTCGCCAGGTCCACGACGTGGATGTCGCTGCCGACTTTCTTGTAGAAGCCGCCTCCCGACTTGCGGCCCAAGCTGCCCCGCGCAGCCAGTTTCTGCACCACCTCGGGCATCGCGAACACCGCGCGCTCCTCGTCCGAGGTGAGCGCGGTTTCACAGTTTTTCGCGACGTGCATCAGGGTGTCGAGCCCGACTAGATCGGCGGTGTCGAAAGCGGCGCTCTTGGGGCGCCCCATCGGCCTGCCGACGATCTTGTCGACCTGCTCGACCGTGAGCCCGTCCTCGAGCATCGAGCGCATCGTCAGCATCAGCGAATAGACGCCGATGCGATTGGCCACGAAGTTGGCGGTGTCTTTGGCGTAGACGATGCCCTTGCCCAGCCACTCGCCGAAGCGGGCCATACGCTCGACCAGCTCGGGCCGAGTCTCCGGACCGGGCGCCACTTCGAGCAGGCGCATGTAGCGAACGGGATTGAAGAAGTGGAGCACCAGAAACTGCGCTCGCAGCTGCGCTGGCAGCGCCGCGCTCATGCTGGCGATCGACAGGCCGCTGGTGTTCGACGCCAAGATGGCGTCGGCGGAAAGCAGGGGCGCGATCTTCTCGAACAGCTTCTGCTTGATGGCCAGGTCCTCGACGATGGCCTCGATGACCAGGTCGCATTCGCGCAGCCGCTCGAGGTGGTCTTCCAGGTTGCCGGTCTGCACCAGGCGCGCTGCCTCGGGGTCGTAGAAGGCGGCCGGCTTGGCCTTGAGCGCCTTCTCGAGCCCGCTGTCCGCAAACTTAGTGCGCGCTTTGGGCTGGGCCCGTTCCTTGTCCGTCAGGTTCGGCGGAACGATGTCGAGCAGGTGGGTCTTCACCCCCGCGCCCGCCAGGTGCGCAGCAATCGCGCTGCCCATGACTCCCGCTCCGATCACGGCCGCCGTTCGAATGGACTCGGTCATCGTCCTACGATCATGCGACGCTCCATCCTCTGCGTCCAGCTGGTTTCAGGCCGCGCATTTGCGGCAAATGCTGCGCAGGCCAGCGAGTCGGGTCTCACTGGATGTGGTAGTCCAATATCCCGCACAGGCCGCGCGCGCTGCAAAACGGCATGGGGCCCATCGGGCCCGGCGATAGGCAGCCATCGCAACCGACCCCGACGCAATGCGCGTGCCCGGGGTGGCTGAGGTTCACCGACATCACGCCCTCGAGGCTGTAGTCGCCGCCGCAGTCGCAGCAGTCCTTGGTCACTAACTGGCACTCGTGACCGCGAGTGCAGCTCGCGTGAGCCGAGACGTCGAGCACGCGGCACCAGCCCTCCACGCAGGCCGGATAGAGCCTGGGGTTCGTTGGCGGCAAACAGTCGTCGCAGCCGGCACTGGCGCTGGCTCCGCTACAGACGCCGGCCTCGACGAGACTCCTGCTGGTCTGATTGAGCGCCACCAGCTCTGCCGCTGAGGGCTCGGAGCAGCCCGGACAGCAGCTGCGCCAGGAAAGCTTGCAGTCAGCGTGCGCGCTGCAGCTCTGATCGATGCCGGCGGCAGCGTAACAGTCGGCGTCGGTGGCCTCGCAGGCCTGCTCGCTCGGCTTACCGCCCGCGCCGGCGCTGCCCTTGCCACCACTTGCCACGCCCTGCGGCGGTTCGCGCGTCCGGCCGCCGCACGAGGCAACGAGCAGAGCCGCGGCGAGTAGCAGCGCGAGGGGAGGCCAGGACTTCGGCATGGAGCACTAGCTTGCCACGCCTGGAATGCGATCGAACGCGAAGGCTTGCCCTGCCACGCTGAACTTGCCGCGCAAGAGCTGCGACAGTCGGGACGAGCCCCCCACCATCAGCTCGAACTCACCCGGCTCCACCACGCGCCGCTCGTAGGCGTCCACCAGGGAAAACCGCTCGAAGGGGATCAGCAGCTGAAGCTTGCGCCGTTCGCCGGGCTGGAGCGTGACACGCTCGAAGCCCACCAGCGAGCAATTCACCCAGGTCACCGAAGTGGTCAGATCCGACACGTAGACCTGCGCGATCTCGGTGCCGGCGCGCTCACCGTCGTTGCTCACCACGAC
>DATDEV010000608.1:0-4594 GCA_036522995.1 Polyangiaceae bacterium | reverse complement strand
CCTGCGCTGCCCTGGTCGACGCCGCCTTGGCCTGCACCACCTTGGCCTGCACCGCCTTGGCCTGCGCCGCCCTGGTCGACGCCGCCCTCGCTGCTTGCGCCGCCGCCGCTCACGCCACCTTCGCCTTCGCCTCCGGTCCCGCTGGCCTGCCCGGCTTCGCCGCCCGCGCCACCTTCGTGCGCTGGGGGCACGTACGTGCGACACACGCTCGAGCTCTGATCGTCAGGAATGCACGTGCCCGCGCCGCAGAGGGGATTCAGGGTATTGCCGCCGTCGCCGTCCGTGCCGGCCGAGTCCGGCTTGAGGATGAGGCCGTCTGGCTGCGCGTCGCTGGTCGGCGTCGAGCCAGCCGTACCCAGGGGGGCGAGCGGGTCCTTTTCGGCGCTGCAACCACCTGCCAGCAGCCAAGCAAAGCTCGACGCCAGCATACCCCAGGCGAATAGTCGCGAAGTTCTCATGCCAAGTCCGCTAGCGGGGGCCGCGAGGTCCCCCGCCCAACAAGACCCGTGAGTCCTTGGCAGAAAAGATCACGATCGGCGAGGGTGGGAACCTGCCAGCTGAAACTCGTCTCATCTGTCACGAAAGACGCCTCTCCAAGGAAATCAAAGCGCTGCCGCGGTGACACTCGCCAGGTAGACCGCGAGCGTGACTACCCATAGCGTGACACGTCCCTTGAGTCGCGCTTCGTAGCCCCACAGCGGTGCCAGTGGCGGGACCACCAGCGCGAGCAGGCCGCGCCACCACGGGCCCCGACGGACCAGGCCTATGACAAGCGTGACATGGGCGACCAGGTGTAGGCCGACGGCGACGCAGAGCAGGCCGAGCAGGGCGATGTCCAAGGCGCGCCCAAGATAGCCGCTTTTCCGGAACATTCGCGGCTGGACGCTGTTCTTCCATGGGGATTGCCGGCTGCACCCTGCAAAGTCGGGGCCGGGCCCGCCCCGAGCCCGAAAACCCGATCTAGCCACCCCCAGCCTTCATTGTAGACTCCCAGCCCTTGCGCTCCACCAGCCCGCTCCTCGCGCTCGCCGTCCTGGGTCTGCTCGCACCCCTTCCGCTGGGCTTGAAGTCGGCGCGCGCCGGTGGCGCCACCGCCCGCTCCGACACCATGCAGGTCGGCCAGATCAAGCGAGGCATGAAGGGCTACGGCCTCACGGTCTTCGAGGGCACCCGCCCCGAGCGCTTCGATGTCGAGGTCATCGACGTGCTCAAGAACTTCCGCCCGCGGCAGGATCTGATCCTGGTCAAGACCAAGCACCCGCGGCTCGAGGTAGCCAAGGTCGTCGCCGGCATGAGCGGGAGCCCGATCTACCTCGAGAACAAAATGATCGGCGCCTACGCCTATGGCTGGAGCTTCGGCGCCGAGCCGGTGGCGGGCGTCACGCCGATCGACAACATGCTCGAGGACCTGGTGCGGCCGCTGCCGGACAGCATCTTCGGTTGGCCGCTGGCGCCAGGCCAGGCGAAGGGCGGCGCCGATAGCGGACCGCGCGCCGCCAATGACGCCGGGCGTTTCCGCGGCGTGCGCTACGATCTGAACGAGCACGCCTCGGCGCTGGCCAAGGCGCACACCCCTACCGGAGCCGTTTCGCCCGTGGCCACTCCGCTGCTGGTCGGCGGCATGACCAATGGCGCCATCTCGCTGGCGCGCGACCTGCTGGCGCCGCTGGGCATGGAGCCGCTGCAGGCCGGCGGCGGCGGCGCGCAGGATCCGTCAGCCCCCAAGCGTTACGAGGACGGCGGCGCCATCGGCGTACAGCTCATCCGCGGCGACATGAGCGCCATGGGGCTGGGCACCGTGACCCGCGTCGAAGGCGACAAACTGGTCGCATTCGGTCACCCGATGATGGAGGCCGGTGTCACCTCGCTGCCCACCACCATCGGCAAGGTGCTGTGGTTTCTGGCCAGCGATCAGCGCTCGTTCAAGATCGGCATGGGCGTGCGCGACGTGGGCGCGCTGATTCAGGATCGCCAGGCCTCGATCGTGATTTCGCATTCGGCGAAGGCGCCGACGGTGCCGCTCAAGGTCGCGATCAAGGGCATGCCCGGGATGCCTAGCTCCAACTGGAGCTTCGAGATCGCCCACGAAAAATTCATGACGCCGTCCTTCGTGGCGGTCGCGGTGGGCAGCGCGCTGCAAGCGGTGGCCAACGAGCGCCAGGACGTCTCCTGGCTTGCCACCAGCAAGCTCAAAATCAAGGGCTACGGCGAGATCGGCTTCGAGGACTACGGCGTTGCCATCGGCGGTACGCCGGAGGCGGGCGAGTTCGCGCGCTCGAACCTGGTGCGCGCCATCGGCGCAGTGCTCAACAACCCCTGGCAGCCGGCCTTCATCGAAAGCGTCGAGATGAGCATCGAGCTGCACTACGCGCGCGACATGCTGCGGCTGCGCGGCGCCGAGCTGCTGGAGCCGGAGATTGACGCCGGTAAGCCTGCGCGCATCCGCGTCACGCTCGTCCCCTACACCGGTCCGGAGCAAACGCGCGTGATCAGCGTCGCCCTGCCCACCTACCTGGCCGGTCAGACCGTGGCGCTCGACGTCGCTCCCGGCTATGTGGAGGAGCGCGAGGTGGCGGCGCCCGACTCGCTCAAGGAGATGATTCAGAACTTCGTCAGCCCGGTGTACCCGCCCCAGTCGCTGGTGGTCAGCTTCGACACCGGCAGCGGCCTGGCCTTCCGCGGCCGCGTGGCCCGCAACCTGCCGCCGGGCGCGGTGGACGCCATCCGGCCCACCACCAGCTCGATCGGGCCCGACGCCGTCGAAAGCTCGGTGCGCCAGGTGACTCCGATTGGAAAATTCGTGGTCGGCCGCGACCGCGTCAGCGTCAGCATTCGCCCGGTGCTGCGTTGAGCCGAGCGACCGGAACCGGGATCGACTATCAGGTCTGCCGCCCTACGAGACGAGCCATGCACAAGATCGTCCGCCTCTCAGTCACTTCTCTCCTGCTGCTCGCTGCGGCGCACGCCGCCGCTGTCGGCACGCGCCGCTTCGTGCTCGACGAAGCCTCCGAGTTCAAAGGCGGCGACCTCAAGGGCGTCGCGCTCGACTCGCTCGGTCACGTGCGGGCCGGGCTGAGCCTGGGCGCGCTGCCCGCGACCCAAGCCAGCGCGGTTTGGAGCGCGCTGGCCATGCCGGACGGCTCGCTGCTGCTCGGCACAGGTAACGAGGGCAAGCTGCTCAAGGTTGCCGGCGGCAACGTCAGCGTGCTGGCCGAGAGCAAGGCGCTGGTCATCACGTCGCTCACGCAGGCCTTCGGCGGCGCGGTCGTGGCCGGCACCTTGCCCGAAGGCAAGCTGCTGAAGTGGGAGAAGGGCAAGCTGACCGAGCTTGCGACGCTGAAGGGCGCCGAGCACGTGTGGAGCGTCGCCTACGACGCCAAGGCCAAGGCCGTGTATGCGGCCACCGGCCCCGAAGGCAAGTTGTTCCGAGTCACGCAGAACGGCGACGCGCAGGTGTACTTCGACGCGCCCGAGCAGCACCTGATGAGCGTTGCCGTCGCGCCCGACGGCACCGTGTACGCGGGCGCCAGCGACAAGGCCAAGCTGTACAAGGTGGCCGCGCCCGGTCGCGCCAGCGTGCTGTACGACTTCGGTCGCACCGAGGTGCGGGCCATCGCCGTGGGCAAGGGCGGCGAGGTGTTCGCGATCGCCAACGACATCAAATCGTCGGCGCTGGCGCCGTCGCGGCGCAGCGGCGAGGCCGCAGCGGCACCCAGCCCGGCGGTCGCGAAGACCAAGGGCAAGGGCACGCTCTTCTCCTTCAGCCCCGACGGCAAGCCCGACCAATTGCTCGACGATGGCGACGAGCACTACACCAGCCTGTCGCTGGGCGACGCCGGGAAGCCTTACGTCGGGACCGGCGTGGAAGGCCGCGTGTACACGGTGGACGGCGGTCACGACACGGTGCTGGTGGCCGACGCGGACGAGCGGCAAATCGGGGCGCTTATCATGGGCGGCAAGGACCGCTTCGTGGTCTCCAGCGATCCGGCCGTGGTGCATCCGGTCAAGGGTGTCGGCGGTGCCGACGCGATCTGGACCAGCAAGGTGCTCGACGCCGGCATCCGCGCTCGCTTCGGCCAGCTTTCGTGGGACGCCAGCGGCGCGCTCGAGCTCTCGACCCGCACCGGCAACACCAAGGAGCCGGACGACACCTGGAGCGCCTGGAGCAATCCACTGGCCGCACCGGGTCTGGTCTCGAGCCCGGCCGGTCGCTTTTTGCAGGTGCGCGCGCGCTTCGCCAAGGACCCCAGCGCGGTCCTGAACCAGGTGGAGGTCGCGTTCTTGACCGACAACCTGCGCGCGGTGGTGACGAGCGTGGATGCGCGCGGCGGCGACGGCGAGACCGGCGACGACACGCCCAAGGCCTCGGGCGGACCGGTCACGCGCAAGACCGACACCACGGTCAACCTGACCTGGAAGATGGACAACCCCGACAAGGACGACCTGCGCTACCGCCTGCAGTACCGCTTGCTCGGGACGAACGATTGGTTCGATCTGCTCAAGCCCGGCGAGAAGCTGACCAAAGAAACCTATAGCTGGGAGACCGCCGATCTACCCGAAGGCCGCTACCGCCTCCGCGTCACGGCCAGTGACG
>DATDEV010000607.1:0-3110 GCA_036522995.1 Polyangiaceae bacterium | reverse complement strand
CCGAAGACGGAGTGCCTCAAGGACACCGTCGCCCGCTTCCTGCCTTTCTGGGAGTCGGAAATCGCGCCGGCCATCAAGCGCGGCGAGCGCGTGATCATCGCCGCCCACGGCAACAGCCTGCGCGCGCTGGTCAAGCACTTGGACAACGTCAGCGACGAGGACATCGTCGAGCTGAACATCCCGACCGGTATCCCGCTGGTCTACGAGCTCGACGACGCGCTCAAGCCCATCAAGCCCCGCTATTACCTGGGCGACGCCGCCGCGGCCGAAGCCGCCGCCAAGGCCGTCGCCAATCAAACCAAAGGTTAGGCATGCTCAAGCGCGCGGTCTTCGGATGCCTCGCTTCGTGGTTGGTTGCTCTCTCACTCGTCTCGGTGGCTGCGGCCCAGCCGAAGAAGGGGCAGCCAGCCAAGGACGAGGACAAGGCCGCCAAGGCCGAGCCGGACAAGGGCGACAAGCCCGCCGCAGCCGAGGCCAGCACGCCAGCAGCTGCCGGTGACGATCTCGGCGCCCCTCCGCCCAAGAACGCCGCCGAGCAGAGCCCCGAGAACAAGCCCTCGCCGCTCACACCCGCTCCGGCCGAGTTCCCGAGCGGTGCGGCCAAGCCGCCGCCCTTCGCCTACGACAAGCTGCTCGGCGACATCGCAGCGCTGCGCAGCCGTGTGGCGGCGCTGACCACCACGCTCTTCGCCAGCAAGCTGCGGGTGGTGCTCGAGGCGCGCGGTGACGACGCGCGCGTGGTGGCGCTGAGCATCACGCTCGACGATGGCGTGGTCTTCGCGGCTCCCGAGCGCTTCGACGCCGAGAGCGAGCGCACCGTTTACGAGCACGCGGTCGCACCGGGTCATCACGTGGTCGGTGTCGAAATCGAGCGCTACGACGCGCGCAACAAAGAGTTTCGTACCTGGCAAAGCTCGCGCTTTTCGGTGATCGTGCCAGAGAGCAAGCTGGTCGATACCCACGTCACGATCGTCGACGACTCGGACATGGCCGATGATTTCCCGGACGACGCCGACGGCGAGTACGACCTGCGCGTCAAGCTGCGCGCCCGGGTGGTGGACTAGTGCGGGTAGCCGCGCTCCTGGCGCTGTCGGCCGCGCTAGCTGCGGCGCCGTGCTGGGCCCAAGCCCCGGCCGAGACTCAGCCGAAAGCACCGCCCGGCGACGCCCCGGTCGGGACGGCCGAAGGCCCCACGGCGACGCCCGCGCCCGCGGACGCGCCACAAACGTACCAAGACGCGGCCGACACCCGCGGCGAAGCCATGCGCGCCTACCAGAAGGCGCTGGGCACGAAGAAGCTCGCGGCCTCCGCGCCGCTCAGCCTTCAGCGCCTGCGTGAAGAGTTGCCGGTGATCGAGGAGAAGCTCACGGCGGGTCGTCGCGACGAAGCCATCGGCGACCTCGTGTACCTGATCGAATCCCCGCGCTTCGAGCCCTTCGCCAGCTCCGAGGAAGGCAAGACCGCGTTGTTCTTGCTCGGCGACGCGCTGGCGGATGCCGGCGCGCTGCAGCCGGCTCGCGGCTATCTCACCCGGCTGCTCCAGGGCGACCCGTCAGCCACCGTCTACCGGCGTGCGGTGCACAGCTTGGTCGACGCCGGTCTCGCCAGTGACAGGCCGGAGGTGATCTTGAAGGATCTCGACGGCATCCCGCCGAGCGCGCCCGACGAGCTCAGCGGCGACGTGAGCTATCTGCGCGGGCGGTCGGCCGAGCTCGCCAAGCAGCCGGACGCAGCCCTCGGCGCTTACGCCAAGGTCGGTGAGAAATCGCGCTTCTGGGCGCAAGCCACCTACCTGTCCGGAGTGCTGGAAGTCGAAAGACACAACTTCAAGCGCGGCGAACAGCTGTTCTGCAAGGTGGCCGATCCCAAGCAGACGCCCAAGCGCGCGGCCATGTTCGGCGGCTCGGAGTTCTTTCGCGTGCGCGACCTGGCGCGGCTCGGGCTCGGTCGCGTGGCGCACGAGCAGTACCGCTTCGATGACGCGCGCTACTACTACTACCTGGTGCCGAACGACTCCGAGAACATCTCGGAGGCGCTGTACGAGACCGCCACCACGCGCTACGAGGCCAAGGACTACGACGGCGCGCGCCAGGCGCTCGACGATCTGAAGGCGCTCAAGGTCAACCACGTATACGAAGACGAGGCTTACATCCTCGACTCTTACGTCGACCTAGCAACTTGCCGCTTTCCGGCGGCGGACAGCAAGCTCAATGCTTTCATCAAGCGCTATGAGCCGGTGCGCGACGCGGCTCGGCGCATCGTCAAGGACGGCGAGGCCATGAAGGCGTTGGTCGACGCCGTGCGCTCCGGAGCCGATCCTGCCAGCGCAGGTGTGGGCGTACCCGAGGACACGGCGCGCGCGCTGGGCTCGCTCTTGCGCGTCGATGCAGGCTACGGGCGTGCGGCGCGTCGTCTGTCGCTGCTCGATCATCAGCTGAGCGGACTGCGGCGCTCGATGACCGAGCTCGACGAGGCCTCGAGCAAGCTCTCGGCGCAGAAAGCCACGCACGCGCAGTCCGAAGCCGGGCTCTCCGCGTCACCGGTCGACAAGGTCTCGCGCATCGAGTCGCAGATTCGCGAGCTGACCCGGCTGGTGCGCGAGGCCCAGCGCTCCGGCAAGGCCGGGCCCGACCTCGACCTGCTCGCCAAGGAGCTGGCAGCGCTCGAGGTGCAGGCGCGCGCCGCGCGAGCCTCGCTGGCCTCCCAGGCGGAGGCGCCGGCGGCGCCGGCGACCGCCACCCAGGGTCAGGATCTGCCGGGCCTGATCGCTGCCGATCGTCAACTGGCCACGGAGCTGTATCAGAAGTCGGCCGCGCTCAGGCTGCAGGCCGAGCAGCAGCAGCTGGACCTGGCGAAGGACTCGCTGGAGCGACTCGACATGCGCCTGTCGCGCCTGCTGCGCCGGGCCCGGCTCGGCCGCATCGAAACGGTGCTCGGCAAGAAGCGCGCGCTCGAGGTCGAAATCGAGGCGCTTTCACAGGGCCTTTTGCCGCAGACCATCGTCGATTCGCTCGACGCGCAGCGCTACCTGCGCGACGACGAAGAGTACTGGCCCTTCGAGGGTGAGGACTGGGAAGACGAGTACGTGGGTGGTGAGGGTCTGCGCTAGC
>DATDEV010000606.1:0-2685 GCA_036522995.1 Polyangiaceae bacterium | reverse complement strand
CTCCCCACTGCCGCCTTCGCCTCCGGCGCCACCCATGTTGGCTGAGCCGCCCTTCAAGTTGGAAGCGCCGGGCTTGCTGCTGCTGCCGCCGCCGTCGGGCGCGATGCCAGGACGCTTATCGTCGCCACACCCCGCGGTGGCCCCCAGCGTCCCCACCAGCGCTGCCGCCAACCATAAGAAGCGCATGTCCAATTCCCTTTCTAGAGACCCAAGCTTTTGGTACCGCAGTCCGGCAATTCTGCCAAGCCCGTAACTCTGTGCCAAAGTCGGGCCGCACGCCAATCCCATGGCCCTCACAGCCACCGTTCACCGCCTCGAGATCAGTCTCTCCGACGTCGATCGTGGCTGCTACGAGCAGCTGGATGTGCGCGTGGCACGCCATCCTTCGGAGAGCGGTCGTTACTTCTGGCTGAGGGTGCTGGCCTATTGCCTCTGCTACGAGGAGGACCTGGCGTTCAGCAAGGGCGGTCTTTCCGACGCCGACGAGCCGCCACTGTCGGTGCGTGATGCGAGCACTGGCGTCCTGCGCTGCTGGATCGATGTGGGTGCGCCCTCGGCGGAGCGGCTGCACCGAGCCAGCAAGGCTGCCGAGCGGGTCGTGCTTTTCACCACCATGGAACGCAGCCTGCTGGAGCGAGAGGCCGCGTCCCGAAAAATTCACGCGCTCGAGGAAATCGAGGTCAACCTGGTGGGCACCGACCTCGTCGAGCGGCTGGAGGCCCGCCTGGCCAAACACCTGCGGTTTGAGCTGGTTCGCAACGGCAGCGTGCTCTACGTCACCGTGGACGGCGCCGTGCTCGAGGGCGCCATCACCGAAATCAGGCTAGGGGCTCGGGCCTGAGCTCGGCGCCGTGCCACAATGGCCCCGCCATGAGCTCCCGCATCGTCGACCCGCGCCGCGAAGCGGACGAATTTCTTGCCGAATCACGTGGCGACGCCAAGCGCGCCGAGCGCGTCAAAGAAGACGCCATGGCGCGGCTTGCCAGCGACCTGTGCGTGCTAACCACCAAGAAGCTGCTGCAGCTGCAGCTGCCGGAGGCGCTGTTCGAAGCCGTCGGCAGCGCGCAGGCCATCAGGAGCGCCCCGGCCAAGAATCGGCAGTTGCGTTTGATTCGCATCCTGCTGCGCGATCACGACTGGGTCGCGCTGCGCACGCAGCTCGACGTCCTGATGGAGACCGGGGTGGTGCCGGGCCTGGGCGCTGCCCCCAAGGACGAGGTCGAAGGCCGCAGCCTGAGCTGGACCCTGCGCCTGGTGGGCGAGGGGCATACCGGCGTCGACGCTTTCGTGACCGAATTTCCTCGGGCTGATCGCACGCATTTGCGGCAGCTCGTGCGGGCGGTACACAAGGCGGAGGGGGAGCGCCGCTTGAAGGCCGAGCGGCAACTTACCGCGGCCTTGCGAGGCTTCCTGAGATGAGCGACGACACCGAAACGACCAAGCCGGCTTGCGGAGCGCGTGCGACGTTGATAGTCACGCTCACGCCCGACGGTACTGCGACGAATCTGGCCAAGCAGCGACTTTCGCTGCTCTGCCAGTTGCCTCTCGGTCACGCGGGCGCGCACCTGGACCCGGAGCACGCCGAACGATGGGAAGCTCCGGCCAGCGCGAAGCCAACGCTAGTCCGCCACGAGGAAGATTGATGAGCGCGACCGAAGACGAATCGCAGGAGCTCGACGCCGGCTGGGACGACGAGGCCGCCGAGAGCGAGGTCGATCAGGCCTGGGATAGCGTGGCGCCGTCGCCGAGCGCGGCAGCCGCCTCGGCCTCGATTCCGCCAGCCACCGAAGAGGTGGACGAGGGCTGGGACGACGCCCCCAGCCCCGCGGCGGATGCGCGGGGGCAGCCGAGCCAGGGCGGCAAGCGCCGGCCACACCGGCAGCGTCGTGCCAAGACGAACGCCGCCACTGCCAGCGCGTCGCCGGTGCTCGCGCCGCGGCCCGCCGAGCGCAACAAGAAGGACCAGCGAACGCTGACGCGCAAGCAGCGCGCGCACGAGGCGCAGGTCAAGCAGCAGCGCAAGCTCGAGCGCAAAGCCGAACGCTCGGCGGTCGCCAAGCAGGCTGCCGCCGAGCGCCTGCAGCAGGCCGAAGCCCAGGCGCAGGCGCGTCGCTCGCGTCAGGAGGCGCGTGAACGAGCACAGAGTGAGCGCCACGCTGCCCGCCCCACTCCCAAAGCGAAGGCGAGCAAGCCCAAGCCTCGTCCTGCCGAGTTGAAGCGCGCCGACGCGGAGCCGACAATCCCGCTCAAGAAGGGGCCGCCGTGGGCCTTGATCGCCGTGCTGGTGCTGCTCGGCTTGGGCGCTGCCTTTCTGCTGCTGAAGAAGTGATGACGTACGCCGCCGACTCCGAGCGCTACCGCAGCATGCCTTACCGCCGCGCCGGCTCGAGCGGGCTCAAGCTGCCGCCCATTTCGCTCGGGCTCTGGCACAACTTCGGTGGCGTCGACGCGCTCGAGAACGGACGCAGCATGCTGCTGCGCGCTTTCGATCTCGGCATCACGCACTTCGACTTGGCCAATAACTACGGTCCTCCGCCAGGCTCGGCCGAACGCACGCTGGGCCTGGTGCTCGATAGCGACCTGCGCTCGTATCGCGACGAGCTGGTGATCTCGACCAAGGCCGGCTACGGCATGTGGCAGGGCCCGTACGGCGACTTCGGCTCGCGCAAGTACCTGGTCAGCAGC
>DATDEV010000605.1:0-3821 GCA_036522995.1 Polyangiaceae bacterium | reverse complement strand
GGATCGAACGACTGCAGATTCTGCACCTGCTCGGAGGTCTTGCCGAAGCGACGCTCCTTACCGTTGTACAGGTCGACAGCGTCCAGCAGCGTGGCGGCGTTGAACTCCGGCCACATGATGGGCAGGAACACCAGCTCCGCGTAAGCCGACTCGTAGAGCAGGAAATCGCTGACCCGCGTCTCGCCGCCCGTGCGGATGAGCAGGTCCACATCCGGTAGCGAGTGCGTGGTCATCTGGCGGTGGAAAAAGGTCTCGTCGATCTCCTCCGGCAGCACCAGGCCAGCGCGAGCGCGCACGGCGAGCGAGCGCGCTGCCTCGACGATGTCCTGTCGACCGCCGTACGACAGCGCCAGCGTGAGCGTCATGCGCTCGCCGTCGCGCGTGTACTCCATCAAGTCCTCGACAGCGTGGCGCGTCGCGGTCGGCAGATCCTCGAGGTTGCCGATCACGTTCACCCGGATGCCGTTCTGCCTCAGGTCGGCGCGCTCCTGCTTGGCGAACTCGATCAGTAGCCGCATCAGCGCTTCCACCTCGGGCCGGGGCCTGGCCCAATTGGCGACGCTGAAGGCGTAGAGGGTGAGGTACTTGATACCCAGGCGAGTCGAGGTCTCGACAGCCTCGCGCACGGCCCGGGCGCCCTCGGCGTGCCCTTCGGCCCGGTCGAGCCCCCGGGCCTGTGCCCAGCGGCCGTTGCCATCCATGATGATGGCTACGTGACGGGGAATGTTCGACTGGGGAATCGCGGCGTTACCGTTGTGAGCTTGAGCCAAGATGAGCGCGCCTTTGGGGGGAAGAATACCGGGACAAGGTCCCACATCCGGGCGGCCCCGTTGATGGAGGTTTGGTGGAGATCGCGGGCCCCGCGCCCCAGAATGGGAGAGCGTGCGCGCCCCGGAGTGAACGTAACTGACTAATAATAATGGCTATTCAGCCACTGCGCGCGCCAGGGTCGCGCGCAGGCGGGCGGCCGGGAGCCGCAGGCTAAAAACGACCGCGGGCGGGCCAGCCTCTTCCAGCTCGGCCTGGCCACCATGGGCCTCCGCCACCGCCTGGACGATGGCCAGGCCGAGACCGGAGCCGCCCTTGTCGGGGCGCGTCGTCACGAAGCGGCGGAAGAGCCGATCCTGAACGTGCCGGGCGACTGCTCCGGTGCTGCGGACACGCGTCACGACTTCTTCACCTTCGCGCGCGACGTCGAGCTGCACGTGCGAGCCGGGCTCCGAGTGCACCAGGGCGTTGTCGATCAGGTTGGCGAGGGCGCGCGTGAGCCACAGCTCGTCACCGCTCACGCGCACGTCGCCCTCCGCGATGACGACCACTCGCGGCCGATCGTCGCCCAGCGTTTCCAGCGTGCGGCGCGCGAGCCGCGCCAGATCGACGGGCTCGAACGACTCGGCGCCGCGCGCCTCGATGTGAGCCAGGCCGAGCAGCTCGCCCAGCAGCCGCTCGATGCGCTCGGTCGCTTCGCGGATGCGCTGCACGAAATGGCGAGCCTGCGCCGGCTCTTCGAGCGCGCCCTCTTCGAGCACCTCCGCGCTGGCGCGGATCGCGGCTACCGGATTTTTCAGCTCGTGCGAGAGATCAGCAGCGAAAGTCTCGACGAAGGGGCGACCCGAAAGCTCGCGCCGCATCGTGTCGAGCGCGCGGGACAGGCGCGTCACCTCGCGGCCGAACTCGGGCGGTGGGGCTGCAGTGCGCTCCCCTCGGCTGACTCGCTCCCCGAAAACACTCAGCTTTTCGATAGGCTCGGCGATCGCTCGCCCGATCATCGCGGCGGCGGCCGCCGCGGCGGCGCCCAGCACCAGGCTGATGACGAGCACGGTGGGCGCCATGTCGGCCAGCAGGTTCTTCATCACCACCGTCGGCTTGATCACGCGCACCGCGCCGATGCGCACGCCGCGCACCAGCACCACGTGGTCGACGTACACCACGCCCTCCACGTCTTCGGCCGGCGGCTGCTTGGGAAAGATCACGCGCCCCGAGGCGTCCACGAGCAGTAGCCGCAGGTCGGCGCCGCGCTCCCGTTCGTGCTCGAAGCGCTGCGCCACGTCGACCAGTTGGCCGCCGGTGCGGTCGAGCTCCCCTGCCACCAGCCCGGCGATGGAAGCAGCCTCGTCGCTGGCTGCCTGGCGGGCGATGCGCACGGCGCGCGCTTCGATACGATCGACGACCATCAAGCCCAGACCGAAGGCGAAGGCGCCGACGATCACGCCCAGCGCCAGAAACACCTGCATGCGGATGGACATGCCGCGCGTGCGCGTGCGCAGCAGGCGCGAGACGACGAAGGCGACGAACAGGATCAGGCCGATGCTCGCGGCGGCAACGACGATCAGCCGCACGAAGGGGGCTCCCTCACTCACGGCGCCTCCGCCGTCGACGGGTCGTCACTCAGGCGGTAGCCGACCCCGCGCACCGTTTCAATCCACGAGGCTTCGGCTCCGGCGTCGGCGATCTTGCGGCGCAGCGCCTTGACGTGGGAGTCGATGGTGCGATCGGTGATGCGAAACCCGTCGCCCCAGACGCGATCGATCAGCTCGGCGCGGGTGAACACTCGCCCCGGGCTGCCGAGCAGGGTCGCGAGCAGGTCGAACTCGACGCGGGTCAGGTCTAGCGCGCGGCCAGCCGCCACGGCGCGGCGAGTGCGAGGGTCGGCGCTGAGCGGCGGCAGCCTGACGTCGCGTTCAGTGGTGGCGGGGGCGACTGCGCTGCGTCGCAGCACGGCGCGCACGCGCGCCACGATTTCGCGGGGCGAGAAAGGTTTAGTGACGTAGTCATCCGCCCCGGACTCCAGAGCCGCTACCCGATCGGCTTCGGCATCTCGACTCGACAGCACGATGACCGGCATGGGCCTGGCGCGCGCGCGCCAGCCGCGGATCAGATCGAAGCCGCTACCGTCGGGCAGCATCAGGTCCAGCACGACCAGGTCGACATTGACGGCCAGGGCGTCTGCCTCGGCCGCGCTCTTGGCGGTCACTACCTGAAAGCCGTCGCGCCCCAGCACGTAGGCGAGCGACTCGAGAATGGCGGGCTCGTCCTCCACGAGCAAGATGCGCGCTGTCATCCGTCTTGCATGCTAGCCTATGGCTCGTGGTGGGCTCAGCATGAAGACGCTCTACGTGCTTCGACATGGTCACGCTGTTCCGGAAAGCGAGGCCTCCTCCGACCACGCTCGCGAGCTCTCGCCGCGGGGTCGGGCGGAGGTTCGGCGCAGCGCCCAGCAGCTGTCTCGACGCTCGAGCCTGCCGTCCGTAGTCCTAACTTCGAACGCGGCGCGGGCGCTCGCCACGGCCGAGCTCTGCCTGACGACATGGTCGCCACGGCCGGAGCCGCCACAGTTGCGGGTGACCGAGCGGCTCTATCTGGCGGGGCCATCCAGCTACGTGGAAGAGCTGTCGGAGGCTGCCGATCCACACCAGGTGGCCATGGTGGTGGGGCACAACCCCGGGCTCGAAGCATTGGTTTACGTGCTCACCGAGCACTCTGAACATCTGGCTACGGCGTCGGTGGTCGAGATCGAGTTGCCAATCGTGGCCTGGAGCGACCTTTCCGGCGCGGGGCGTCACGCCGGGCGAGTGGTGTCCTCCTTTCATGCCTCCCGCTAGGTCGTGTCCCTAAATTGCTGGTCTCGCGTAAACGTGCCCGTGCCCGTGCCCGTGCCCGACGGTCCGTAAGTTACCGTCGGCGGTATGAGGGCTGGTAGGCCGGGGTTTGTGAGCCGCGGGCAGCGGCCCGCGCAGTCACGAGCCGACTCTTCTGAGTGCCCCCAGAAGGTCGGCTAGCCCCTGCGCGCCCAGCTGGGCGCGGCGCGCGCGGGCAAAGCC
>DATDEV010000604.1:0-3231 GCA_036522995.1 Polyangiaceae bacterium | reverse complement strand
TTCGCATAAAGCTCGTAGATGGCAACGCTCATGCGTTGGGCGACCTGCGCCGGCAAGCAAGCGTCGCAGTACGCAGCTAGATACGCGTACGTGGGCTCCAGCAAGCTGGCCAGGGCCGGGGCTCGGATTGAGACGAGCGGCGGGGTTGCCAGCAACACTCCCGAGATCGGCCGCACCCATAGCTCGGCGGGAGGCGCACAAACGAGGACACCGGACCCACGCAGCCCCGGATCGGAATGGATCGGCTCTTGCAATGCGTCGACGCTTCCTGTGGTCGTTCCGCTTACCGCGTCTTTCACTCGCTTTACTACCCGGGTTCCTTTGCGCCTTTTGACTGGGGCGAGCCAATCAGCCTCGTCCGCCACTTCAACGACCAGCCCGGCGGGGACTTGAGGCCTCAGCTGCGTGGCACGCCTGCTTCGCGAACCTTCTGTTCGAGATCACGGTAGCGCTGAGCGAGCGCACGCACCAGGGCCCCCGTCCAACCGTCCGCACCGAGGCCCGCCGTCAGCGTGCGCCGATCCAGAACCAAGACCGTGACGTTGTCTTCCGCCTCGACGGTAGCGGCGCGCGGCTCGTCGAGCAGCAGCGCCATTTCGCCGAACACGTCTCCCGCGCCCATACTGCCGAGCGGTTCTTGCCGATCGACCACTCGCCGCATCACCTTGCAGCGCCCGCTGACGATCATGTACGCAGCATCACCTACATCACCCTCACGGATGATAGTACTACCCGGCGGAAACACTCGCCGCGGCAGATGCAGGCCCCCGCGTAGAAAGCTACGCACGTCCGCTTGCAGCTCGACGACCGACTGATAGCGATCGTCGGGCTTCGGTGCCACGGCCTTGTCGACGATCGAGCGAATGCGCTTGGACACGCCGATGCCCATGCAGGCGACGTCGATCGGCACCACCCGCCCCGCCTGCGCACGTTCGAGCACGCTGTCGACGTCGCGCGCGTCGCCGTACGGCAATTTGCCGCTGATAAGCTCGTACAGCATGGCGCCCAGGCCGAACACGTCGCTGCGCTCGTCCATCTCCTGAGGGTTACCGCGCGCCTGCTCGGGAGCCATGTGCGTTGGAGTGCCGACCGGCCCCGGCGCTTCCATCTGCGCGTGCGGGCCCGACGCGGGCCGCGTGCGCGTCAGTCGCGCCAGGCCCCAGTCCATCAGGTAGGTCTGCCCGAAGTCGGCCACCATCACGTTCTCTGGCTTGAGGTCGCGATGGATGACGCCGCGGTGGTGAGCGTACGCCACGGCGTCACACACCTTGAGGAAGATCTCGAGGCCTTCCTCCAGCCGAGCCGTGCTGCCAGGCGAGCGCTGCGGCTCGCGCAGCCAGTCGTCGAAGTTCACGCCCTGCACCAGCTTCATGGTGAAGTACGGCACGCCCAGCTCGGAGACCGCCAGCTCGTGCACCGGCACGATGTTCGGATGCTCGAGCTGTCCGGTCATCTGCGCTTCGGCGATGAAGCCCTCGCGGTACATGGGCACCTTCGCCAGCTCGCGATCCAGGCGCTTCAGCGCCACGTGACGCAGCAGGTTGCGATCGGTGGCGGGGTGGATGCGTCCCATGCCCCCGCGGCCGATCTCGCGGAACAAGCGCAGGTGCTCGGGCAAGGGAATCGCCTCCCGCTCGACCTCGCCCGGGCTGACCCCGTGCTCCCCGCCGACCGGAATACCCTCGATCACGTAGACAGGCTCGCCTGCCGTGTTGTCGCTATTGTCGTTGTCGCTCACGCGCTTGCTCCCATGGACGCGACTTCGCACGCTATCACAAGGGCCACGCGGCCGGCTGACGCTCAGAAACCCATGCCGACCATGGTGCGAATCCACACCTTGCCGTACGGATCGTCCGGGACTGCCGCATCGCTCAAATGGTCGAGCCGCGCATACACGCCCGTCGACCACCAAGCTTCACCGGACTGGAGTAGGACCGTGGGGCCGAGGTAGTGCCGGGGCCCCGAAGGGCTGTCGCCGCTAGAGTCGGCGCTGGCGTCTTCGTGGTCGAACCTACCGCGCGCCCAGTACTCGAGCCCGAGCATGAACGCCGGCGATAGCTCGTAGACCGCGCCCACGGTCGGGTTGTAGATGAGCTTCCAGTCCTGGGTCTGGAAGTAATACTCCTGCTCGACCCAGAGGTTGGCGATCGCCGTCAGGTAGCCGAAGCGACGCGACAGCAGCAGCTTCTGCTCGATTTCGATCTCGTTGTAGAACTCGGCCACCTCGACGTAGACGCCGATGTCCAGCGGCAGGTCACCCTCCTCCGCGAAGCGATAGCGCAAGCGCTGCTTGAGGCCATCGAAGCGCAGCGCGGGCGTATCGGCGGTCGCGCCTTGGTGAAAGGACAGGTAGAAGCCCAGCTCCAGGCGCTCCGTGATGCCGAGCTCGAACTCGGCTTGCAGCTGGTAGCGCAGCGCCGTCACCGCGTCGCGCGTGCCGTCCTCCGCTTCGCGCGGCACCTGGACCGGCACCAAGTCCACGATCGCCTCGGCCTCGACCTTGCCCGCCGGAAGCGTCTGGTACGGGTACGAGAACGGCAGCGGATGCGGGTTACCGAGCACCGCCGGCGCCACCACGAAGGCCGCGAGCGCCAGACAACGGGCGCTTGCCGCCGGCAAGTGACGAGTCATGGGCTGCCTTTCGCGAGCCAGGCAGACGTGGATTCCGGAGCGGTTTTCATAGGCAAGATCCAGGACTTGTTGGACAAACTATCAACCTGCTGCGCCAGATCCACGCGCGGGTCGATCAGGCGCTGCATGGGGCGCCCGTTCAAGGAAGCGAAGGCATCGACGTAGACCTGAGGCTCGATCACACCGCGCGCTCGAAAGTCGGCGGCAATCAGGCTCGCTGCCTGCTGCACCATGTCGGGCTGCGGCGCCATCATCTTGGTCTGGTAGCGCGTGAAGTAGTCGAGCGGCGAAGCCGCGAAGAATCGACCCGTGCTCGGTTCGACCACGCGAAAATCGACCGAGCCGTTCTTTTCCATCAGCATCACGTTCCACGAGAAGCGATAGCCCTGCTCGGTCCAGCACACGTCGCCGGGGTACAGCAGATGCCGTAGCGGAAGCAAGAGCTGCAGCGCGAAATAGGCGCCGAGTAGGCCCACGGCCCAAGTGCCGAGCCGTGCTGAAGCCGGCGCAGCGCGCGACGTATTGGCTACGGCGTCGCTGGGCGCGCGCGCCGTCCTGTGACAGCGGGCGACGAGCCAGCGGGGCCAGCCGGGCTCGAGA
>DATDEV010000603.1:0-7603 GCA_036522995.1 Polyangiaceae bacterium | reverse complement strand
CCCGCACCAATCGACGATGGAACGTGACGTCGAGCGTGATCATTCGCTGCTCCCTCTGGGCGTCGCTGAATGCACTGGCCGTGCCGCTCCAAAAAACCCGGCGCAAGCCCCGAAGAGCAACTCCCAGGAGGTACGATTCCGATCCCGTTCGCGTGACTACATTCTCAGGCGGGCCCGAATCGGCCCCAGCCGGGGACCCCAGCACGGAGAGCTGGCCGGCCGCCGACGCGCCTAAGTGTCGATAATCGCTGGCATTGTCTTCGGGTGACGCGATCGTCAACTCCATCGTGTGTCTCACCCTCCCGATCAGCATGCCCAGATGCGCCCTTGTCGAACGCCGGAATCTGACGACACTCGCGGCATCCCATGGTGGAAGCGAGAGCCGCTTCGACGTTCGGCCCGTACGCGGTGGAAGCCCGCATCGGCAGCGGCGGCATGGGCGTTGTCTACCGAGGACGCCACCTCGTCAGCGGTAGAGCGGCTGCGGTCAAAACCGTTCAGGTCGCCTCCCCCGAGCTCGTCGCGGGATTTCGTCGCGAGGTCCAGGTGCTGGCCGGTCTCAGTCATCCGGGCATCGTGCGCATCCTCGACGAAGGGCTGGCGAGCGGTACGCCCTGGTACGCGATGGAGCTCGTCGAGGGGCGGCCGCTGTCGAGCCTGCTTCACGGCTCACGCGCCTCGCAGACCGAAGTCGTCGTGGGCAGCCTCGAACGCCAAGCCGATCGGCTCGAGAGCAACGAACGGCCAAGACAGAATATCCGCCACCCCGAGGACGAGTCTGACGAGCGCGAGCGGCCCCCGCTCTTCGACTTGTTGAAGGTCGTCCGCAAGGTCTGCGTGGCCTTGAGCTTCGTTCACTCCCACGGGCTGGTGCATCGCGACCTCAAGCCAGAGAACATCCTGATCGAGCCAAACGGCAACCCCGTGCTCGTCGACTTCGGCGTGGTGGGGCAATTTGGCGACAGCGCGGGTCGTGAGGTGCTGGAGCTGACGGGATCGGCCGGAACTTTGGCTTACATGGCGCCCGAGCAGGGCTTGGGACGCCTGGTCGACGCCCGCGCTGACCTCTTCTCTCTCGGCTGCATCCTCTATGAGTGCATCGTTGGCCGACCTCCGTTCGGTGCCTCGGGCCTCTACGATATGTCGCTTGAGGCCCCCGCCCTGCCCTCGACCCTCGCCCCCGGAGTGTCGCCCGAGCTCGACCGGCTGGTCTTGGGACTCTTGGCAAAGGACCTCCACGAGCGCGTTGGTTACGCGGACGACGTAGCTCGGGCGCTCGATCGCATCATCCGTGACGGCGGCGCCGGGCAGGAGGACGTGGACAGCCCGTCGACGAGCAGCGCCGAGCCGGCTTATCTGTACCGACCCGAGTTCGCCGGTCGCAAAGACGTGCTGGAGCGTTTGAACCGCTTGGTGCGTAGCGCCAAGCACGGCAGCGGTTGCATCGCGCTCGTCGGCGGAGAGAGCGGACTGGGCAAGACGCGGCTGTTGCTCGAGCTTGGGGCGCGCGCCGTCGCCTCTGGGACCAACGTGATCACCGGCGAATGCAAACCGGTCGGTGCCGTAACCCAGGCCGGCGGCGCGCGCGGCCAGCCGCTGCATCCGTTTCGCAATTTCTTGCTAGCGGTAGCCGATGCCTGCCAAGCCGGCGGCCCCGAAATGACGACCCGACTGCTCGGTCGTCGTGGGAGCGTGCTCGCTCCCTATGAGCCATCGCTGGCGAGGGTGCTCGGACCGGACCTGCCCGAGCCGGAGCGCGAGAGCCCCGAGCGCGCCCGCGCTCGCGTGTTCTGGGCGCTCGAAGGTCTGCTGGTCGCCTTCACTCAGGAGCAACCGCTGCTGCTGCTGCTGGACGACTTGCAATGGGCGGACAGCTTGTCGCTCGAGTTTTTGAACCTGTTCGCCAGTCACGAGCAGGCTCGTGCCGGGGTGTCGCTGGTGGCGACGTTTCGCAGCGAAGAGACCAACGATGAGCTCTTGGCCTTCACCCAGCAACCGGGCGTCGTCAGCGAGCACCTGGAACGCTTCGATCGCGCCGCGGTCGGCGATATGGTCTCCGGCATGCTGGCGCTGCGGGCTCCGCCTAGCGAATGGGTCGCCTTCCTCGAAGAAGAGTCAGGTGGCAACCCGTTCTTCATCGCCGAATACCTGCGCGCAGCCATTGCCGAGCGCCTGCTGACACGCAGCTCCGCTGGTCGCTGGTCGCTGGGCGCGGTGGAGGGCAGCGCTAGCCTACGCGATCGACTCGGCCTGCCGGCCACGCTCGGGGCACTGATCGGGCGTCGCTTGAGCGGTCTCGACGCCGAAGCGCTGCAGATGGTGCGCGCCGCGGCGGTGCTGGGGCGGGAGTTCGACGCAGAGCTCGTCGCCCAAACTGCCGACGTCGATGTAGAGCGCGTGGCGGCGACCTACGCTCGCTTGCGCCAGCGTCAGATTCTGGGCGAGGAAGGTCCGAGCGGTTCCGGGTTCGTGCACGACAAGCTGCGCGAGGTCGCTTACGGCCTGATCGACGGCAGCGAGCGCGCGCGGCTGCACCGTCGGGCAGCCGAAGCGCTCGCGCGCCGTCGCGATCTCGGCGGCACCGCGGTAGACGCCGCGGTGCTCGGCTATCACCAATCCCAAGCCGGCGAGCACGAGCAAGCCGCGCTCTGCTTTGCGCAAGCGGCCGAAGCGGCGCGCCGAAACCACGCCAATCGCGACGCTTTGCGCTACTTTCGCCTCGCCCTCGGCGAGCTCGAGCGAGCCCCTCGCCGAAGCGAGGCCGACCTGCGCAGCCTGAGCGCGCGCTTGCGCGAGTCCCTGGCTGACGTGCTGTTCGTGTTCGGTGAGCACGAGGAGGCGCGCAGCGCCCTCGATCTAGCCATCGACGAGACCTCGCCTACTGACCGCGTCGCGCGCGCCCGTCGGCGGCGTCTGCTGGCGCGCACCTGGGAGCGGCTGCACCAACACGAACGCGCGCTCGCGCTGTGCGCGCTGGCCGAACAGGACCTGGGCGAGCCGCCGGCCGACACGCAGTCAGCCGAAGACTTCTGGTACGAGGCCGTCCAGATCCAGATCCAGACCGCCTGGCACCTCTACTTCCTGTCGCGAGTACCGGAGCTGAACACGCTGATCGAACGCGTCCGACCGGTGATCGAGGCGCGCGGCACGGCGCTCCAGCGCGCGCAGTTTTTCCAGCACCTCGTTCACGTAACGCTGCGCGAGCAACGTTACCGGATGACGGAGGACATCATCCGCTATGCCCGCCTTTCGCTCGCCGCCGCCGAGCAGGCCGACGAGCCCAGCGAGCTCGCGCTAGCCCGCTTCTCGCTCGCCTTCGTGCTCACGTTCAATGGTCTCGAGATCGAGGCGGAGCCGTTATTTTTGGCGGCGATTTCGCACGTCGAGCGCGTCGGCGACGCCTCGCTGCAAGCACGTTTCATCTCCTACTACTCGATCATGCTGCGACGCCTACGGCGCGTCGCGCAGGCCGAGAGCATGGCGCAACGTGCGCTCGACATCGCCAAGAAACACGGTTTCTATGACTATGTCGGCGTCGCGCACGCCAACCTGTGTTGGGTGGCACTTCAGAATGGCGGCGACGTCGAGGCAGCAGCGGCAAGCGCGATGGACGCCTGGAGCAAGCTACCAGCCGCGTATCCATATCCCTTGCAGTGGATGGTGCGCGCGCCATTGGCCGCACACCTCACGCGAATGGGCCAGCTAACCGAAGCGCTGGCGCACTGGAGCCTGCTGCTCGACAAACGTCAACATCTACTGCCCGAGCGCCTGAGCGACTCGATCGCGCTAGCGCTGACCGAGCACGACAGCGCGCTCACGCTCACGCACCTGACGACGATCGTGCGCATCGCCGAAGAGCTCCACTACGTCTAACGCGTAACACGCGTGTTGCCGCACGCGCACGCGCGCATGAACGAGAGCGCGATCCGTGATCACGATCGCAATCGACGCGCTGCAGCGCGGACGATCACGCGAATCATCGCGACATCGCGCATGGCACGAGACGTGTAATGCATGGTGGCGTGCGTGCCGACGACGCTCAGCGATGACTCGACGGCACCCAGGAGCTTCATGTCGAACGTCCCCACTCCCGCCATCTACCTGCACAACCGCTTCACCCTGCGCAGCTCCAAAAATACCGAGTTTTTCGCAGGAAAGGAGCAGTTATTACGCAACACACTGAACCGCTGGAAGCTGATCGCGGGCTGCGGTGAGCGCGGAGTGAAGCTCGGTCAGAGCTTCGCCGAGCCGTCGCTCAAGATGATGCACGTTTGGCAGCTCGACAGCTGGCCGTCGGTCTACGAGATCATGTACGAGCTATCCGAAGCGAAGTGGTATCGCGCGCTCGGCGATGCGCTCGATGGCGAGGACCAACACCTGCTGGTCAACTTCGCCAGCGGCTACGGCATCGCACCGCGCTCCGCCTGGCAGAGCGACGACCGCGCTGGCTATCGCTACCTGTTCGAGGAGCTCACGCTCGCACGCGGCACGACCATGCACGCTTACCTGCGCGAGCTCAACTGGTTCGCCGCCGAGCTCGCTCGCTTCGGCTTCCTACGTACGTGGTGCGCCCGACACATCACCGGCCGCCCCGGGCGGATCTGCATGCTGTGGCAGATCCCCGAGCGCGTCGATATCGACGATGCCCTCACGCGCGTCGCCGCGGCCCCCAACAGCTCGGCTCGCTACGCCAAGATGATGCACAGCTTGACCGAGCTGAAGCGCGAGGTGCAGCAACCGATGTACTCGGAGCGCCTCGACGAGCGCGTCCGCGCCGGTGAAGCCGCCCCCATCGTGCGCACGATTTCCGGTCTGACCTTGGACCAAGCGGCGGCAGCCCAGCCGCCCAGCATCAGCCCTCAGTTATGGCAATAGAAGGAGACCTCGATGGATACTTATACGCCTCAAGTAGATGATCTTTTGCTCTTTTTCCGTGACGACGACGGGACGCTAGCCAAGCGTCTGATCCCGCATCGCGTCTACGCCGACGAGAGTCGCCGCATCAGTCTCGACTCGCTGACGCCCGGCTACAGCGGCTCCGTGATCAGCGAGCAGGGCGATGCCGAGCAGCCCTACTACGTCGCGAATTTCTCGCGTCTGCTCGCGCCCGGCTCGTCGCCGTTCAAGCCTGCGGCGACGCGCAAGCTGCCCGCCGGCAAGGCCGATGCGCCGCGCGTCACGCCGAAGGAGAACGACATCATCGTGATTCCGCACGACGACCCGAGCAGCGGCTACCTGGTTTCGCGCGACGTGTACAAGGATTGCGCGGCGCTGGCCGATCGGGACATTCCGGACGTGGTCACCATGGCCATCGAAGAAGGCGTCGTTGTCGCCAATCTACCGAAGCTTCAGCTCGACGGCATCACCTGCTACCTGTTGAGCTTGATCAGCCTGCGCTCGGGTGCGCTCGAAGCGCCCGGCAGCCAGCTCTGAGCCGTAACATGGAGGCGCTCCGGAGCAACAAGGGTTACCGCCGAGGCACCCACCGCCTGGTTGCTCCGGAGCAGACACTCGCGCGCATCGTGCCGCTGATGAGCGCGATGGGGATCACGCGCGTCGCGACCATCACGGGTCTCGACGTGATCGGGATCCCCGTCGTCGCCGTGACGCGGCCGAACTCGCGCTCGATCGCGGTCGCCCAAGGCAAGGGCCTGGATCTCACCGCAGCCAAGGTCTCGGGGCTGATGGAGTCGATCGAGAACTATCACGCGGAGCACATCAGGGCGCCGCTGCTGCTCGGCTGCTGGCGCGAGATGCGCGAGCGCGGCGCCACGCTCGACATCGAGCGGCTGCCCCGCGTCGCGGGTAGCTCGCTGCGCGACTCCACGCGCATGCTGTGGCTGCAAGGTCACGAAATCTTCGACGGCCAGCCGCTGTGGCTGCCCTTCGAGGTGGTGCACGCCGACTACACGCTACCGCTGCCGACCTGCAGCGGGGCGCTGGTGATGAGCGACAGCGGCGTCGCCTCCGGCAACGATCCGCTGGAGGCCACCAGCCACGCCATCTGCGAGCTGGTCGAGCGCGACGCGCTGACCTTGTTTCGCTTCTCTTCGGCCAAGAGCCAGGGCCTGCGCCGCATGCTCCTCAGCAGCATCGACGACGAAGCCTGTTGCTCGGTGCTCGAGCTGCTGTCCCGCGCCAAGATCCAGGTCGCGGTCTGGGACGTGACCAGCGACGTCGGCATTCCGGCATTTTTCTGCACTATTCTCGATCGCGATGCCTCGGCCTGGCGAGCGCTCGGTCCCGCGTCGGGCTCCGGCTGCCATCCCAGCCGAGAAGTGGCGCTGCTGCGCGCGCTCACCGAGGCCGCCCAAGCGCGCCTGACGGTGATCGCAGGCAGCCGGGACGACATTGGGCTTGCGACCTACCGTCGCGGGCAAGACCGGTCGGTAGCGGCCGAGGCGCAGACCCTGCTCGCGGCCAGCTGCGAGACGCGGCGCTTCGACGAAGTCGCCACGCACGAGGCCGACACACTCCACGACGATGTGGCCTGGGAGCTCTCGCGCTTGCGCGCGGTATCGATCGAGCAGGTCGCAGTGGTCGATCTCACGCTGCCCGAGTTCGGCATCGCGGTCGTACGGGTGGTCGTACCGGGTCTAGAGGGCATGCACGACGCGCCAGGCTTCACGCCCGGCGCGCGCGTACGAGCGAGGCTGGCATGAGTATCGTAGTCTTCGCGGGTCCGACGCTGCGGCAGGAAGAGGTAAAGGCGCGCCTGGACGCGGTCGTGCTCGGCCCAGCCGCTTTCGGCGACGTGTACCGGGCAGCGCACTCCAGACCCACGGCCATCGCCATCATCGACGGCTATTTCGAGCGCGTGCCGGCGATCTGGCACAAGGAAATATTGTGGGCCATGTCCGAAGGCGTGCACGTCTTCGGTGCCAGTAGCATGGGCGCTCTGCGTGCGGCGGAGCTCTACGACTTCGGGATGGTCGGCGTGGGCAGCATCTTCGAAGCCTTTCGTGACGGCACGCTCGAGGACGACGACGAAGTGGCGGTAGCGCACGGCCAGGCCGACACCGGCTTCCTCCCGGTCTCGGAGGCGATGGTGAACATCCGCGCCACGCTCGAGCGCGCCGCTCGCGAAGGAGTCGCTGCGGCCGATAGCTGCGCTCGACTCGTGCAGCTGGCCAAGCACACCTTCTACGCCCAGCGCTGCTACCCCACCCTGTTCGAGGCTGCGCAGGCCGACGGCGTGCCCGCTGCCGAGCTCGCTAGGCTGCGCAGCTGGCTACGCGAAGGCGGTCGCGTCGATCAGAAGCGACGCGACGCCGAACAGCTGCTCGAGCACCTCCAGCGCTGGCAGCAGCAGCAGCCAGGGCCGCTTCGCGTGAGCTATGCCTTCGAGCAAACCGACGCCTGGCACGAAGCCCAGCGCATCGCAACGAAAGCTATGACGCCGGAGGCTCAAAGCGACGATCAAGGCGTGCTCGACGAGCTGAAGCTGACGGGCGCCTACGCCGCGGCGCGCGCCACCGCCGAGGCACGAGGCTGGTCGCTCGAAGCGGCACGCCGCGCCGGTGTACGCCCTGACGCGCTGTCGGTGCGTACCGCCGTGGAGACGTTTCGGCGCAATCGAGGCCTGCTCGAACGCCAAGCGTTC
>DATDEV010000602.1:0-2098 GCA_036522995.1 Polyangiaceae bacterium | reverse complement strand
CCCGCGCCACCTACGACGTGACGCCCCAAGATCGCCTGGGAGTCTTTGCGTTCGGTTCCTACGACTACCTGGCCGAGGACACCGTGACCGGCGAGCAGCTGACCCTGTTCGAGGCCCAGTTTCATCGCGTCGATCTGCGCTACGACCACCTGCTGCCGCGAGGCAAGCTGCGTACGGCGTTCACCCTGGGTCGCGACGCTTCCACAGTGCAGCAAGATCGAGACGTGCACTCGACGCTCACTGCGGCGCGTACCGAGCTCGAGCAGCGCGTCGCCCAGGACGTGCTGCTGCGCGCTGGCACCGATCTCGCGCTAGAGAGCTTCGAGGTGGAGCTCGGCACGTCCGATCTGTCGCCGTCGGCGCTGAGGCTGGCCGAGGTGTTCGCCAGTCGCACCGACCTCACGCTCGGAGCGCACGCCGACGTGGTGCTGGCCATCGGTCCGCGGCTCACGCTCACCCCGGGGCTGCGCGTCGACCTGTTCGGCTCGCGCGCGATCTCGGCTTGGGGCTTGGATCCGCGGCTGGCCGTGCGCGCGCAGGCGAGCAAGCGCCTGGCGCTGCTGACCGCGTTCGGCGTCGCGCACCAAGCGCCCTCGTTCGTGCTGCCCATACCCGGGGTTGCGCCTACCGGGCTCGCTGCGGGCCTGCAGAGCGCGCTACAGAATAGCTTCGGCGCGGAGCTGTCGCTGGGGGACGGCATGCTTGCCAGCGCCACCGTGTTCCAGAACGCTTTCTTCGGTATGACCGACCCGCTTGGCTCGCTGCCGCCGAGCCTGGGCGGTTGTCCCCCGGGGCTGTTTCCCGATGACACGCTGGCGGGCGACCGCGTGCAGCAGCCGACCGACGCCAGCTACTGCGGCCCGCGCTTTCGGAGCGGCACGCTGGGGGCAGATCGTGCGGGGGGCTCCGGTCAGGGCGCCGACAGCCGCTCCGGGCAGCGCGCGGCCGATGCGTTCCTGGTGCGCACCATGGGCAAAGCCTACGGCTTGGAGCTGTTCTTCAAGCGCAAGCTGACCAAGCGCCTGGGCGGCTTCTTCGCCTACACTTTGTCCCGCTCGACTCGCAGCTACGAGGGGCGCAGCTACGTCGCGACCTTCGACCGCACGCACGTGCTGAATGTGGCGCTGGCGTACGACTTGGGGCGGCTCCTGGTGTGGGCGCGAGGTCGGCGTCGACCTGTAGCAGATCGCGTAGCGCCGCGGCTGCGCTGGCAGGCATCGGCGCCTTCGGTCGGTGGAGGGGCGCGGTCCTCTCACTCAGTCTTCGGCTGCGCAATGCTCACATAGTCGATCACCATCTGCTGTGGGAACGGCGTCGACGGGGTGGGGTCACCATCGTAGATGCCGCCAATCGCGAGATTCATGATCAAGAAGAACGGATGATCGTACACCCAGCGATGCCCGCTCTGCTCCATGCCGCGCACCGTTTTCACGTAGTACTCCTGGCCGTCCACGAGCCAGCGCACGCCGAGCTCCGTCCACTCGAACGTGAAGACATGAAAGTCATCGCCGAAGTTGCCCGAGGGCAAGTCGTAGGCGGAGTGGTAGGAATTGCCACCGGAGTAGCCGGGACCGTGCAGCGTCCCGTCGACGCGAAAGGGGTCGCTGCCGCCCATCTCCAGGACGTCGACCTCGCCGCACTCGGGCCAGCCGACCACATCGATGTCGTTGCCCAGCATCCAGAAGGCTGGCCAAACGCCGCGGCCGCCTTGAGGCAGCTTGATGCGCGCTTCGAACTTCCCGTAGGCGTACTCGACTTTGCCTTGTGTGTTGAGGCGTGCCGAGGTGTACGGCTGGCTGCTGGCAGCGCCGGAGGCGTCCACGTAGTGCTCCTTCAGCGCCTGGATCACGAGCTTGCCGCCACCGTCGAGGACCGAATTGCTCCGCTCGTCGGTGTTGTAGTCGAGCTCGCCGTTGTGACCCGTCTCGCGGACTTCGACATTCCAGTAGGTCGGGTTTGGCGCGCTGCCGCTCGGCCCGTCGAAGTCATCCCGCCACACTTCTTCCCAGTGCGTGACCGGCTGCTGCCAAGTCTCGATCTCAGGCTGTGGCGGATTGCTGCAGCCGAGCGCGACGAAGCCTAGTGCCAAGCTAGCTAG
>DATDEV010000601.1:0-18983 GCA_036522995.1 Polyangiaceae bacterium | reverse complement strand
ATGGAAGAGGCGATCGCATGGGTGAAGCGCTGCCCTAACCCAATGCCCGGCCCAAGCGAGAATCGAGATCCGCCCGGTGTTCGAGGCCGAGGACTTCGGCGACAACCTCACGCCGGAGACGCGCGCCAAGGAAGACGAGCTGCGCCGCGTGACGACTGCCGACAAGCGCTGACGGGTGAGTCGTAGTGCGTGCAGACTTTCAATGTCTGCGGTACGCCGCGCGTCTTCAACCAGCATCGACACCTACACGCCCCCCCTAGGTATGCCGCGCCAAATCGCGACACCAACCAGCCAACACCGGGGGGCATCAGCAGCCGAAGCGCTTGGGTTGGGGCCCCAACCGCGGTGGGACTGCACCCCAACTGGCGTGGTACTGCGCCCCAACCACCACGAGACAGCTCACAACCGCCAAGAGACTGCCGCCCCAGCCGCTACGAGACAGCTCAACAAACCGCCAAGAAACCGCGCTCCTACAGCTTGTGAGACAGCCAGTTTACAGGTTTCTGCGTCGCGAGCCTCAAGCTGTGGGCCAAAGTCGACATCTCGCCGCACTCACTTAATGAGCGAACCGACGCTGCGTGGCCGGTTCATCACTCCGAGCGCGCGCCATGTGGCGGGCGACGGGCGAGGTCTCCAATGAGATACCAGGCTGCCATTGTTTCGCTGCTCACGCTGTCTTGCACTGCCGTGCTCGAGGGTGAGGGCGCGCCGGAACCCACGAACCAGAACCCTGGAAGTGGTCAGAACACTGGGAACGACGCGACGCCGCCCGCCAGCACCACCGGCGGGAGCGGAGGCACGACCGGGGACGGGACTCCGGTCGCGCCCGCAGGCGCGCCGTTCGGAGTGAGATCGGGCAAGCCCGACCTGTTGCCCTTCGACGTGCGGGTGCGGCGCATCGCAGCTGCGCTGAAGGTGCAGAACGACAATCCGATGTTCGGCGCGCTCGTGGCAAACCGCATCAAGCTCGGCGACTACGATCACGCCAACGGCGTGCTGCCCGACGGGCTATGGATCGCCTCGCGCATGGCGAATTGGGCCGACGCGCTCGCGCCAGTCTGCGCTTCGCCAGAGATCAAGGCCGCCTTCCCGGCTCTGCCGGGCGACGTGCGGGCGTTGACCAAGGCCGCCTGGGGCCGAGTCATCACTGACGAAGAGGTGACCGAGATCCAGACCAGCGTCACCCAATCCGGGCTCGACACGGCCACTGCGTATGAAGCCACGTGCATGGCCATCTTCACTGCCGCGGAGTTCGTGTTCCGATGATGCGGTACCGTCTGCTCGGTGTCCTGTTGCTGACGGGTTGGCTCAGCGCCTGCTCGTCCGAGCCGACGCACGCCCCTCTGGGTGGTGACCCTTCCGGCACGCCCACCACTGGTGGCAACCCCGGTACGCCCACCACCGCAGGCAACCCTGGTACGCCCACCAGCGCTGGCAACCCCGGCGTCGTGCCAGTGACGCCCGCTTTCGTGCCAACGGCGGAGCAAGCTCACAGCTACATGCAGTACATCGGCCCGGCACTGCTCGGCCGCGTGCTCACGGACGACGAGATAGCCAAGCTCGACCAGCAAGCGGGCGCGGCCATCGAGCCCATGCTGCGCAGCTGGGTTGACGAGAAGGGCTTCGCCGAAGCCGTCCGCATCATGATGGAGCTGAAGCTCGGCACCAGCGGCAAGCGCGGCGACGCCGACTACGGTCTGGCCGGCTACTTGGTGCGTCACGTGGTGCAGTCTCGACTGCCCTGGTCGACAATCCTGACCAGCAGCACCTGCTACAGCGCCACCGACACGCCGATGGCGTGTGACACCGGTGCCCCCTTCACGGCCGGCGTGCTCACCACGCGCGGCTTTTTGGCCGGCAACGAGAGCCGCTTCAACCTGGCTCGCGCCCACGCGATGCTCAACACCTTCATGTGTCGGGACTACCCACACGAAGAGACGCTGCAGCCAAAGGTCGAGAGGGACCAGCTCAAGGTGATGTTCCGAGCAGCCACCGCCGAGGAGCAGCAAGAGGCAGCGGCCTCCGGCGGCTTCGGCAACGGCTTCAACTGCTACACCTGCCACGGCCAGTTCAGCCTGCACGCCCAGCCCTTCGTCAAATTCGATAAGTCCGGGCTCTGGAAGGCCGACGCGACCGGCCTGCAGAGCGAGACGGGACAGCTCGGCGACTCGGACAACGGGCTGTCGACCTCGCACTGGGAATCGCCAGAGCTGGCCAAGCTGGAGAGCTCCTCTTGGTTCACTACCCCGATCGCCAATCTGGCCGAGGGCGCCAAAGTGCTGGCGGAGCATCCCAAGTTCCGCGAATGCACCTTGCAGCACCTGCTCGACTTGGCGATCGGCCTCGACCCCGCCTACGACACGGGTATCACCGGACTGAAGGTCGCGCCCGATTTCCTCACGGAGCTCGCGACGGCCGTGACCGCGCAAGAGCCCGATCCCACGATTCAGGCACTAGCGATCGCGCTCTACGCCGACCCAAGAGTCATGGCCGCTACTTTGAACGGGCTGAAACGCTAAACGGCGACCAAGACGCCGCGGAGACACGAGCATGAGAATCACGCAGGAACTCGCCAATCTGAGCCCGCTTCAGCGACGGCGCTTCATGAAGCTGCTCGGCTGTGCGCTTGGTGGCGCTGCCGTCCCGAGCGCGCTGCGCTTCGCGTTCGACGACATGGCCGGCGGCAGCGGCTATGCGCACGCGCAGACTGCAGAACGCGGCACCATCTTCCTGGAGTTCAACTTCCGTGATCAGGTCGACCTGATGCACGTGTTCGTTCCGCCGAGCCTGGTCAACTACCCGAGCCTGAAACGCGGCGTGAACGGCGACGAGACCTCGCTCTTTTACACGCCCACCGACTTCACCCAGGCCAGCCCCACCCAGTTCCTGACGCCCGACTCGCTCGAGCTCATGCCCCACGTCGGCGACATCGCCATGATCGACACGGGCGAGTGCGGCATCGGTGGCGTGCACGGCCACGAAGGCGGCAACGGCATGCGCTCGCCCGGCCGCGTGATGGATGGCGGTAGCTCGGGCAAGCAGCCGATGTGGCTGGCCGATGGTGCGCATGCCGCCGGCAGCGAAGAGCTTTACACCACGACTCCGACGCCAGCGACGCTGCACAATTACCAGCAGAAGCAGCTCGATGCGTCCCTTCGCAACGGCTTTGCCTTCAAAGGCATCAGCCGCTTCAAGCACTCCGTGTACCACTTCGGGGCGGGGCTGCCCAACGCCGAGCTCGACCGCATCAATTCGCGTGAAGCGCTGTACAGCACCTTCCCGGCCGTGGCGACGGATGCCAGCTTGCTGCCCAACGCCCAGGAGGCCGAGCTGCTCGTGGGCTTGCTCAAGAATGCGGACCAACGCCTCTTCCAGCGTCGCTACGCCGAAGCGCACGGCGTCAGCCATCTAGCCGAGCTGAATGCCTCGCGGCAGCTGCTGCACGTCGACAATCCCAAGATCGTGAAAGTAGAGCTAACCCCGGACGAGGAGACGCTCTGGCACACCGGAATACCGAACCAGCAGTGCACGATCGGCGACGCGCAAGCGGTCGACTGCAGCACCGACGAGAACGCGGGCGGCACCGATGGCTCGTTCGTCAAGGCACAGGTCTGGGAGCAGTTCGCGTTCGCGACGAAGATCTTGATCAGCGGCGCGACGCGCAGCGCGGCCATCGAGTTCGATTTCATGGATCTGCACGGTGATGGGGTGCGCACCGACTCGGTATTGCGCACTCAGGCACAGCAAGCCGCGCGTCCCCTGGCGCGAGCGATCTCGGCCTTCAAGGCCGCCGGCGTCTGGGACCGCACGCTGATCGCGGTCTACGCGCTGGATGGCAGCCGCGAGCCGCGCGCCAATTCGTACGGCGACCGGGGCAAAGGCACCGTCATGCTCGCCGGCGGCATGATCAAGGGCGGCTACTACGGCGATATCAAGGTCACCGAGGACAAGAGCTCCGGTCACACGTTCGGCTTCCAGGTGCCCGACGCCACGACGGGTCTGCCTGCCGGCGATCCAGTGACGAACTGGGGCGACAAGGGCAAGCGCGTGCCGAGCTCCAGCGTCTGGCTCACGGTGATGAAGGCGCTGGGCATTCCCGACGAGCTGGCGCGGCAGTTCCCCGACGTCCAAGACGGTAAGCTCTTGCCGTACCTGCTGAAGGCCTGAGCGCGGGCGCGCAGCCCGCGAAGGATCGGCCACGCCGGGCAAGCCCTGCCCGGCGTGTGCTTCCAGGCCACGGTAACTACATGGGCCCACCTCTGTGCTGGATTTCGAAGCGCTGCTCGCCTGCTCCGCGCAGCGCCCGGCACTAAGGAGATAGGACTTAGTTTTCGGGAGCCCTTCTCAAATGCGCACACCCTTGGCGGGCGCCAAGTTTTGCCTGTTCGTGTTCTTCGGTACGCTCGGAGCTGCCGCCTGCAGTGGCGGTACGCCTGCCGGCTTCAGCGACGTGCCTGCTCCGGTGACCACGGGCGGCAGCGACGGGACGGGCAACGGCGCGCAGGGCAGCGGCGGCAGCTCGTCAGCGCAGGCCGGCACCTCTGCCACGGGCGCGCAGGCGTCGCAGGGCGGCTCGGCGCCGTCCGACGGCGGTGAGGCCAGCGGCGGTGGCAGCGAAGCGGGCGGCAGCGCTGCGCAGGGCGGGACCGACTCGGGCGGTACTTCGGCGCAGGGCGGCACGAGCCCGCAGGGCGGCACGAGCCCGCAGGGCGGTGGAGGCAACGGCACTGCCGGGAGCGGCGGGTCGCCTCCGATCGTGATCGACGGCAACGGCAATTGCAGCGAAAACCAGACCTGCACCATCACCTGCGAGTCACCCAATCCGCTGCAGAGGACCTGCACCAACCTGTGCGGCGGCTCGAGCGACTGCGCGGCAACGTGCGAGGGCCTCGACTGCCACCTCAATTGCCAGGCCCAAGCGGAGTGCCACGAAACCTGCAGCGACGACGCCGACTGCGAGCAGACCTGCGGCAACACGACGACCTGCAGCCAGAGCTGCAGCGGCTCGACCTGCGCGCAAACCTGTAACGGCAACGCGAGCTGCGAGTCGAGCTGCGCCTCCGGCAACTGCGAGAGCCATTGCCAGGGCGAAGCCAACTGCGCCTCGCATTGTGACGGCGGTGATTGCGTCTTCAGCTGCGCCGCGAGCTCCACTTGCAGCGACGACTGTGACGGCGGCGACTGCGACATGACCTGTCAAAACGGCGCCAGCTGCACGTTCAAGTGCGCCGGCGGCGGCTGCACCTTCCGCTGCATCGGCACCGGCAACTGCGACGTCAGCTGCGGCGACCACAACAACTGCAAGACCTTCGACTTCTAGTGAAGCGGAGCGGCGAATGCGCTATCGCGACGGAAGCCGCGCGACGGCATGCCGAACAGGTAGCCTTGCAGCAGATCGGCTCCGACGCCGAGTAGAGTGTCCCGTTCAGCGACGGTCTCCACGCCTTCGCAGATGACGCGCATACCCAGGTCTTGAGTGCAGAGCGCGATCATCGACTTGATCAGGTTGGTCTTGGCGGCCGAGGAGTCGACATCGCGCACCAAGGACAGGTCCAGCTTGACCATGTCGGGGCCGAGCTGCTGAAAGCTGGACAGGCCGGCGTGACTGGCTCCCAGATCATCGACCGCGATGCGGAAACCGAGCTCGCGCAGCCTGGCGATGCGTTCGCGCAGGTGCTCGACCCGGTGCAAGGCCGTGCGCTCGGTCAGCTCGAGCACCACGCGCTCGGCCAGCGCGGAGAGCGGCGACTGGGGCGAATACAGGTCCTCGCTGGTCAGGTCGAGCGCGTGCAGATTGGCGAACAGCAGCGCGCCCTGCGGCGCCTCCAGCGAGCTGCGAGCGATGGCCTCGCGCATGCGCTGGCCGAGCTCCTGCACGCGGCCCAGCCGCTCGGCAGCGTCGAGCAGCTTGCCGGGAGTCGAAAGGTCCTCGTCGGCCGAGCGCGCCAGCGCCTCGTAGCCGAAGATGGTCCGCTGCGGCCAGCTCACGATCGGTTGGTAGGCGACCCACAGTTTGTCGAGGGCCCGGTCGAAGCGGGTTCCCAGGTCCTCGAGATCCTCGATCAGCCATCCGCCCGCCTCGCATACTTCGAGCGCCTTGCGCTTGAGCAGCGCCAATCGGTGGTGGGCCGCTGCATCGAGCACCACCTCGATCAGCTTCTGGTGCTCGATGGGCTTGGCCAGGTAGCGGAACCCACCCTGATCCATGGCCGCCATGGCCGTCTCGAGCGAGGGCCGACCGGTGAGAAAGATCATCGGCACGTCGAGGTCGATGTGCCTGACCTCGTGCAAGAGCTGCATGCCGTCCATGCCCGGCATCATCAAATCCGACACGATCGTGTCGAAGCGACGCCCCTGCCTCAAGAGCGCCAGCGCCTCCTCGCCATCCGCGGCCGTCTGCACCCGCAGCCCGGCGCGGCTCAGCGCTCGATCGGCCAGCTTTCTCAGCTGCTCCTCGTCGTCCACGACCAATACGTCGGTTTCGCGAGTAGGCATCGCAGCGGCCCCTATCTCGAAAAAGGGATACGCCCCCCCACGGCGCCTGTCCAGTCGCGGCCATTTCCCCGCGTGATCGCAGGGCCGGGCCCAGCGACCGTTGCGCCAGCGACATGCCCTGGAAACTGCGGGGCTACGGGATGGGGGCGAAAAGGAGGACGATGGTTTGGCGTCAGCGCGTCGTGATCGTGGGCGCAGGCTTCGCGGGCCTGACCGCCGCTCGGGCGCTCCGGAACGAGCGCCTCGAAATACTGCTCCTCGACCGGAACAACCACCACCTGTTCCAGCCGCTGCTCTATCAGGTGGCCACTTGCGCGCTCTCGCCCTCCGAGATCGCCATGCCGATCCGGACCATCGTGCGCGGCCAGAAGAACATCGAGGTGCTCTACTCCGAGGTGCGCTCCGTGAACTTGGCCGCGCGCTGCCTGGAAACCTCGACCGGGCCCGTCGACTATCATTTTCTGATCCTGGCCACGGGCGTGCGCAACAACTACTTCGGCCACGATGACTGGGCGCAGTCGGCTACCGGTCTCAAAACGCTGGACGACGCGCTCGAAATCCGGCGCCGCGTGCTGCTCGCCCTCGAGGTCGCCGAGCAGGAGACGCTAGACGAGCGCCGGCGACAACTGCTCACGTTTTGCGTGATCGGCGGCGGCCCCACGGGGGTCGAGCTGGCCGGAGCGTTGAGCGAGCTGTCGCGCACCATGGCGCGCCGCGATTTTCGCCACATCAACCCCGGCGAGATCAGCATCGTGCTGGTGGAGGGCTCGCCGCATTTGCTGAGCGCCTTCGCGCCGCCGATGCAGGAGAGCGCGATAGCTCAACTGATAGAGCTGGGCGTGGAGGTGCGGCGCAATGCGCGCGTCGTGCGCATCGACGCGTCGGGCGTGGTGGTGCACGACGAACAGGGCAACGAGGTGCTGATCGGCGCCTCGACCGTGCTGTGGGGCGCCGGCGTGCGCGGCAGCCCGCTGGCGGAGACGCTGGGCGTGCCGCTGGATCGCGGCGGGCGCGTGATCGTCGGTGAGTCGCTCAACGTGCCCGGCTACGACGAGGTGTTCTGCGTTGGCGACATGGCCGCCTGCACCGACACCGACGGCACCATGGTGCCCGGCGTCGCACCGGCCGCCATGCAGCAGGGCAACTTCGTCGCCACCGCCATCATCGGTCGCGTCCACAATCAGCCCAAGGAGCTCAAGTTTCGCTACGTGGACAAGGGCAAGCTCGCCACCATCGGTCGCAGCGCTGCCGTCGCCGAGCTCAAGGGCATGAAGCTTTCTGGCTTCGTGGCGTGGGTGCTGTGGCTGTGCGTGCACATCTGCTTTTTGGTCGGCTTTCGCAACCGCTACCTCGTGCTGTGCCAGTGGGTCTGGCACTACTTCACCTTCCAGGGCGGGGCGCGGCTGATCACCGGCTCGCGCGACCTCAGGATCTCCTGGCCCACGCAGCCGCGCCGGCTCGCCATCTCGCGCCCGAGCCGCGAGCCGGCGCCCATCGAGTCCTGAGCCGCTGCTGGGAGCTTACTCGGCGGAGGCGGGCAGCTTGGGGAAGTCGCGCAGGTAGTGGCAGGTGTAGCCGCGCGGGTTCTTTTGCAGGTAGTCCTGGTGGTAGTCCTCGGCCAGCGTGAAAGTGCTGGCCTTGCTGATCTCGGTCACCAGTGGGCGAGGCCACTTGCCGCTGGCGTTGACGCGCTTCTTCACCAGCTCCGCGGTCTGCTGCTGCTCGGGTGAGGTGTAGAAGATGACCGAGCGGTACTGCGCACCGGTGTCGTTGCCCTGGCGGTTGAGCGTCGTCGGATCGTGCATGCGGAAGAACCAGTTCTCGAGCAGATCCGCGTAGGTCAGGCGCTTCGGATCGAAGATGATGCGCACGCCCTCGGCGTTGCCGGTGGTGTCGTGGTGCATGTCCTCGTAGGTGACGCCCGCCTTGCCGCCGGTGTAGCCGACCTCGGTCGAGACCACGCCCGGGATCTTGCGCAGCAGCTCCTCCATGCCCCAGAAGCAGCCGCCCGCCAGGATGGCGGTTTCGAGCGTGGCTTCGCAGCCGGCCTTTTCGCCGGGGTCCGGCCTGGCGCAGGCGTTGTCGGTTGCGGCCGGGTCGAGCGAGGCAGCGGCAGCAGCTTTCCCGAACAGCGGCAGGTAGTCAGCGTAGTCGGACTCGGCCAGCTTGCTCACCGGGATGAAGCGCAGCGACGCCGAGTTGATGCAGTAGCGAAGGCCACCGGCAGCGCGTGGTCCGTCGTCGAAGACGTGCCCCAGGTGCGAGCCGCCGTCGCGCGACACGACCTCGGTGCGCTTCATGCCGTAGCTCTCGTCGACGTGGCTGACGACTCGCGCCGGATCGACCGGCCGGGTAAAGCTCGGCCAGCCGGTGCCGGATTCGAATTTGTCGCGCGAGCTGAAGAGGGGCTCGCCGGTGGCGACGTCCACGTACAGGCCGTCGTCGTGGTTGTCCCAGTAGCGATTGGAGAACGGCGGCTCGGTGGCCGCGCGCTGGGTCACTTCGTACTCGAGTGGGCTGAGCTTTTGGCGGAGCTCGTCGTCGCTAGGCTTCTTGTACATCTTGGTGGTGTCCCTCTCTGGGGGCCGAGCCGGCTGGGCTGCCGAGGCAGCGCCGTGTTCGCTGACGGTTTTGCGCTCGCAGGCGAAAGCCGCAAGCGCCAGCAGGAGACTCACACAAAACAGCCATAGGGTGGTTCGGCCGCGCATGTTCTGGTTTACGGGTGGGAGTCGGGGCGGTTACAGGCTGCTAATTCCAGCACCGCTACACGTTGTCCGCGCCTGACCGCAGCCAAACAACCTGGGCACGGGCCGGGCTGGGCGCAAGGCCGTCTCCGAGCCAGCGTGGCCAGGCTTGCGCTGAGCACCCAGCGCGGCTTCATCGGGGCGCGGCGCTCACGACCAGCGGACAATCCAGCTCGGGGTGCGGCATGACCAGCGCGCGCGTGCGAAAAACGCTCCAGATGAGCTCGCTGGTCAGCACGGCGCGCGGTGACCCGTCGGCAGCGAGGTGGCCCGCGTCGAGCAGCACCAGCCGGTCGGCGTACTGCGCGGCCAGGTTCAGGTCGTGCAGCACCGCCAGCACCAGCCTGCCTTCGCGGCTGGCAGCGCGCGCCAAACCGAGCACGCTGTGTTGATGGGCCAGATCCAGGTTGGAGGTCGGCTCGTCCAGCAACAAGGCCGTCTCGGCGGGCGGCAAGTCGCTGTCGAGCTGAGCCAGGGCACGCGCGATCTCGACGCGCTGCCGCTCGCCGCTCGATAGCGTCGTCACGTCGCGCTCCGCCAGATGACTGACCTCGACGCGCGCCAGCGCTCGCTCGACAGCCTCCAGATCCCGGCGCCCTTCCGCGAGCTCGCTGTGAGGATGACGTCCGAGCAGCACGACCTCGCGACAGCTGAAACCAAAGGCGATCTCGCTACGCTGGCTGACGACCGCGCGGCGGCGCGCGCGCTCACTCGCGCTGAAGCTGGCCAGCGGTCGGCCCAGGAAGCTGACCTGACCCGAGCTGGGGGTGAGAGCGCCGGCCAGCGCCCGCACCAGCGTCGACTTGCCGGCGCCGTTGGGCCCCGCCACGCAGACGAGCTCGCCCGCGCGCAGCAGCAGGTCGGTCGGCGCTAGCAGCTGCGCCTTGCCCACGCTGACTCCCACCCCGCACAGCTCGATCACCCGGACGTCCGCCGTGCGGCTCGCAGCAGCCACAGAAAGAAGGGCGCACCCAGCACTGCCGTCACGATGCCGACCGGCAGCTCGGAGGGAGCCAGCAGCACGCGGCCGGCCGTGTCCGCCAGGGTCAGCACGATCGCGCCCAGCAGCGCCGCGCCCGGCAGCAGGCTGCGATGATCCGGGCCGATCACGAGCCGCACCAGGTGCGGCACGACCAGCCCGATGAAGCCGATGGCGCCCGTGAACGCCACGCTGGCTCCGGTGCCGAGCGCCACCAGCACCAGCACCACGCGCTTGGTGCGCTCGACGTCGATGCCCAGGTAAGCGGCGTCCTCTTCGCCGAGCGACAGCGCGTTCAGGGCACGCGCAGCGCGGGGCAGACCGATCACGCACGCCAGCACGAACGGAGCGGTGGCGCTCACCGCGCCCCAGGTCGCCCCGTTCATGCTGCCCAGATTCCACGACGTGAGCTCCCGTAGCTGAGCGTCGCTAGCCGTGAAGGTCAGAAAGCCGACGCCGGCAAAAGCCATGGCGTTCACGCCGATGCCCGACAGCAGCAGCGTGGTGAGCCGCACCGCGCCGGTGCGCTGCGCGAAGCTCCAGATCAGAAAGGTGGCCAGCAAGGCGCCGAGGAACGCCGCCAGCGGCAGCAAGAAGAGCTGCAGCGTGCCAGGCGTCGCCGCCACCACCTGGCCGCCGACCACGACGATCATCAGCGCCGCGCCGAGCGAGGCGCCGGCCGTGACGCCCATCAGCCCCGGATCGGCGAGTGGGTTGCGAAACAGCCCTTGCATGGCGGCGCCAGCCGCGCCCAGCCCCGCCCCGGTAAGTGCCGCCATGAGCGCGCGTGGCAGGCGAATGCCGACGAAGACCCGCTCCGGCACCCCTTCCAGACCGCTGCCCGACACCAGCGCCGCCAGGGTGGACCACAGCGCTCGCAGCGGGACCGGCACCACACCGCTGGCGAGCGCGAGCACCAGCGTGACCACCAGCCCGAGCGCCAACATGGCCAGGAGCGCGTTGGCGCGTGCGGTTCGCGAAAGCTCGGTCCAGACGTGCACCAGCGCCGTCATCGCACGGGTTTGGCGCGCAAGCCGAGCGTCGCCGTACTGTCGCCCAGCTCCCCGCTCAGCGACTCGAATTTCATCAGGTATTTCGAGGAGCCGTCGGCGCCCAGCACCAGCCAGACGCTGTCGCTCAGCTGGGCGGGCTCGCTGCCCGGCGTAAGCCAGCGCCGTCCAATGGCGGTCGACACGCCGTCCACGCTCCACTCGATGCGAGCGTCGCTCAGCACCGCGTAGTCGACAGCCTCGAACGCCGGCAGCTCGGACTGCTCGCTGCGCACTTGAATCTCGGCCTCCGTTTCGGTCGGCGTGGCGGCTGCCTGCAGATCGACCGATTCGACCCCGCGCGGTCCCGAGAGACCGCCGTTGACGGCGATGGCTTCGCGGCGAAAGCACAGGTGCCAGTCGGACGATGCCGCCGACTCGGCCGCGCTCAGCAGTGATACCTCCTCATTGTCCAGGTCGACGCAGCTCTGCAGGTCGTCTTCCGATACCGAGCCGCCGGCGGTGGCGTCGAGCTCCGCCAGCTCCCGGATCGGGCCATCACCGGACTCGAGCACCTCGGCGTAGCGGATGCGATAGAGCGCGCTGATCGGCGCGCCCTGCTGCTCGCCGTAGTAGCTTAAAATTTGCAGTTTGAAGAGCCGGTCGGCGTCGCGCAGCCCATACACGTGATAGCGACTGTACAAACGGTGGTCGGCGCCAGCGTAGTCGTACCAGTCGAGCAGCGAGCCGCCCGCCCGATCCTCGAGCAGCACCGGAACCTTGGGCGCCGTATCCGACAAGTAGGTGGGCGCCGAGAGCGGTCCGAACGCGCTACCATTCCCCGGACCCGAGATGCCGCCATTGATGAAGACATCGCGCCCGGACAGCGCCAGGTCCCAAGCGATCGAGCTTTTGCCGTCACCGTCGACCTCGACGAGGGCGGGTTTCTTCAACGACACGAAGCTCCGCAGCTCCGGATCCACGCTCAGCTCCAGCGCTGCCGCCGCGCCGTTACCTTCGCCCCCGGCACCAGCGGGAGGGTCTTTGTCGCTGTCGCTACTGCAGCCGAGCTGGGTCGAAAGACCGAGCGTGATCAGGCAGGCGGCTCGGAGGCGGCTCGATGGGCCCAGGGCCCGGGCAGCGGGGCACGCGAACAGATCCATGCTGCAAGCATGTCCGGAAAGGTCGCTGCCCAACAGGGGCTTGCGGCCGCCGGGCAGCGAGGCCGCAGTTTTGGAGGCTGCGTGAAGCCCAGCACCCTGGCGCTGGCGGCGGCGCTGACCGCGGTCACCTCGCTTTCGCGCGCCCAAACCTGTGAAAATGGTCGCCCCACCGATCCGGGCGGCGCACAGGGCATCGGCTACGGCGCCGCGGAGGTGGCCTACTACGACTCCTCCTCGGGTCGCGCGCGCATCCACTACGCGCTGGCAGGCGTCAATGCCCCGCCTGCCGCCTCCAGCTTGGTGAGCGATGTGCCCGACGCCATCGTGGTGGCGGCCGAAGCTGCCGACAGCGCGCTCGAGCGCTACGCCGAGCTGTCCTACGCCCCCCTGCTCGGGGATGGTGATTCGCCCTGCCCGTCCAACGGCGGTAGCGACGCTGTCGACGTCTACCTGCTGAACTTTGCGGCTGCCGATGGGCAAGCGATGTTCGATCACTGTCAGCGAGGCACGCCCCTGGTCTGCTCGGGCTTCGTGCTGGTCGACAACGACTTTCGCGCCGGAGGCTACGCCGACACGGCCGAAGGCTTGCGCACCGTGGTGCCGCACGAGCTGTTCCACCTGGTGCAGGACGCTTACGACGCCAACGTGGAGCGCTGGTGGGCCGAGGGCTCGGCGCAATGGGCCGCCAAGCAGGTGTATCCGGACCTGCTCGATCTCGAACGCTTCTTGCCCGCGTACTTCGAGTCGCCCTGGCGACCGCTCAATGTGCCGCCCACCGGCGTGGTGGCGAGCTTTCTGTATGCGACCGCGATCTGGCCGGTATTTTTGGAAGAGCGCTACGACGCCGAGCTGGTGCAGGAGGTTTACGCCGGGCTGCAAGCCGCCGAGGGCAACGTGCTCAGCGCCGCCGACGCCGCCCTGCAGGCGCGGGGCAGCGATCTCGGCAGCGCGTTCCTGGAGTTCGCGCAATACAACGCGGCGACTGGCGTGCGCGCACCGAGCAGCGGCGGCTACGCTGAGGCGGCCAGCTACCCCGACATCGAGCTCACCGCGACCGCCACCGTGAAGAGCGGAGACAGCTTCGACGAGATCATGTCGGGCTTCGGCGCCTTCTATTACTCGCTGCACGCAGACTCGCCCCTGGCGCTGTCGCTGCAGGCCGATCCGGCGCGCGTGACAGCTGCGCTCGTGCCAGTGGTGGATGGACGCGCCCAGCTCGACGCAGTCCAGCCGCTGCCCACGCAGCTGGAGGGCGACGGCATCGTGGTGGTGGCCGGACAGAGCCAGGCCCGCACCGACGCGCCCTTCACGCTCGAGCTCGTGGCGGTCGGCGCGGACTCGTCGGGCTGCTCGCTGGGCCCGCCCGCAGCTCGCGGCGGCAGCAGTACGGGCGTCGTGCTCGGGATCGTGGTTAGCTTGCTGGGCCGCCTGCGCGCACGCCGCTCGAAATCGCGAAAGGACTCCTGATGCGTCACGCCCTCGCTCCTGCCCTGCTGGCTACCGTCTTCGCGCTCGGGCTCGGCTGTGCGTCCGAGCCGCTCGGCGACCGCGAGCCAGGTGGCGAAGGGAGCGCAGGCGCTCCTGCGGGTAGCGCCGGCTCGGGCGGCGGCTCGAATAGCATGTGCAGCGCAGCGCTCCGTCAGGCGGTGAGCTTGGTCGACGAGGTGGCGGCTACTCCGGTCGAGGTGCTCGAAAGCTCCGGCGCGGAGCTCACGCTCTTCGTGGATGCGACGGCACCCGAAGGGCCCGATACCTCGCCTTGGGTCTACGTTTCTCTCGCGACCGGAGCCAAGCTGGAGCTGACCGACCTCGAAGCGCTCACGTCGCGCAACTGGGATCTCGGCTTCAAACGCGCGTCGATCCGCACCAATGGCGGCGACAGCGGGCCCGGCCAGGGTGGCGCTTTCAAAGTGCGTCTGCCCTGGGGCAGCGTGGACGCCTCCACGCTCGGCGACCAGGCAGTACCGACGGAGCACTGGTTCGACGACGAGTGCACGCTCATCGCGGAGGCAGTGACCGGCGTCGTCACCACGTTTTCGGGTTGGGACGAGTACGACACGGTGACGCACGTGCTCACCCCGGCCGACGCCGTCTACCTGACTCGAGGCGCAGACGGCGCGCTGTACAAGGTCGCGATCCTCGACTTTTACAGCAACCCCGACGGTAGCGCCGGTAGAACCGCGGCGCGCTACAAGCTGCGCGTGGCGCCGCTGCCATGAAGGGCGTGCTCGCGCTGAGCGCGTTCGCGGGCGCGCTCGTGCTGGGTTGCTCCAATAGTGGCGACGGCGAAGGTCTCGACCGGCTGGGCCAGCCAGTGCGCGGCGGAACCGAGGCGCCCGACGACCGCGCGGTGGTGGGGGTGGTCAACTTTGCCGGCGGCCAATGCTCGGGCTCGCTGATCGCGCCGCGACTGGTGCTCTCGGCGCGTCACTGCGTGGCCGACACGGCGGGCCAAGAAGTGAAGGTCATTTGCGGCCAAACGAAGTTCAATCCGACGGATAGCGCCGGCGCCGTGTTCGTGGTCCCGCTGCCCGTCATCAGCGAAGATCCGGAGGACTACCTGGCCGTCTCGCAGATCTTGCTTCCCGAAGACGCGGGCGACGACCTGTGCGGCAGCGACGAAATCCTGCTCGTGCTCGCAGAGCCGCTGAGCGACATCACGCCGCTCGAGCCGCGCCTCGACGCTCCGGTCGTGGCAGGCGAGCGTTACGCCTCGGTCGGTTACGGCATCGACGACGCGCTGCTGGACAAGCCCTCGGGCGTGCGCAAGCGCCTGGGCGAGCTGGAAGTGACCTGCAGCGGCGCCGATTGCGGCGACAGTGATGTACGCGACAACGAGTGGGTGGGCTCGGGCGGGCCCTGCAGCGGCGACTCGGGTGGGCCGGCGCTCGACGACGACGGGCGCGTGGTGGGCGTCGTTTCGCGGGGCAAGGAGCACTGCACCGAGCCCGTCTTCGGCGATGTGTCGTCGCGCGCCAGCTGGCTGGTCGAAAGCGCCATCCAGGTGGCCAGCGCTGCCGGCGAAGCGCGCCCGAGCTGGGCCCCCTGCAGCGAGCAGTATCCGTGTCGAGACAGCGCGGACGATGAAGGCCTGAACTCGAGCTGCAGCCTCGGTGCGCGCCGGGCAGGCCAGCCGAGCGTGGCGAGCGCGCTGCTGCTCCTCGGTCTGTACCTGGTGCGCGCTCGTCTCGACCGACATCGAAACGGCCGCGCTTCCCGCGCCTGACACCGAATCGAAACCCGAGCCTGCTATCGCGTCGGGATGGCATTCGGAGAGACGATTCCGTCAGACGAGGCTGAGCGCTTCAAGGGCTTCGCCGCAGAGATCACAGCGCTTCAACGAGCGCGCGCGACCCAGACCGGTTCGGCCCCCGCGCGCGCCTTGCACGCCAAACAGCACTTGGGTGCGGTGGGTGAGCTGGTCGTCACCGCCGCAGGTAGCTCGCAGGTCGGTGTCTTCGCAGAAGCTGGCAAATCCTGGCCTGTCTATGTGCGTTTCTCGAACGGCAGCGGGCGCCACCAGGGTGACAAAGACCCCGACGTCCGCGGCTTCGCGCTCAAGCTGGTCGGGGTGCCGGGGCCCAAGCTGATCCCCGGGCTGGAGGGCGAGCAGACACAGGACTTTCTGTTCATCGACACGCCGGTGATTCCGTTTCGGGACCCCGATGAGTTCATGATGTTCGTCCGCGCCGCCAAGGATGGCCCGCTCAAGCTGCTGCCGCGCCTGATCGGCAGCTTCGGCTTCGGGCGAGCGCTGGGCATTTTGAAAGGCTCGCTGACGGCCGAAAAGGTGAGCTCGTTCGCCACGCACGCCTTCCACACCGGGGCGCCGATCGCGTTCGGCACAACGGCGGCGAGATTGTCTTTGGTGCCGCTGCCCGATGCCGCGCCCGCGCCAGCAGGCACGGGGAAGAGCGGCGACTACTTGCGCCGCGAGCTCAGCGGGCGCTTGCAGCAAGGCCCCGTATCCTGGTTGCTGCGCGCTCAGCCGTTCGTGGATCAAACCAGCACCCCCATCGAGAACACGGCCGTGCCCTGGTCAGGACCCTGGGTGGAGCTTGCGACGCTGACCTTGCCCAAGCAGGATCCAGATTCAGCGCGCGGCCAGGAAATCTCGGCGCTGGTGAGCCAGATGTCGTTCGATCCCTGGCACGCGACCGAAGAGCACCGCCCACTCGGCGCGATCATGCGCGCCCGAGCCGCGACCTACGGCGCCAGCGTGATCGGTCGCAAGGCGGGCCCCGAACCGAAGACGGTGCTCACGCCGTAGGCGGGCGCGCCTTCGTCAACAAGCAGAGCTCGAGGTAGATCGCTTCGTGGATGCCAGCGAGCCGGATGGCTCGCTCGAGCAGCTGCGAGCGTTCGCTCTCCGACCAGGGCGCGAAGCTGCCCGAGCGGCCGCGCCGGTGCGCGCTTCCGAGCAGCGCGCCGAGGTGAGCGGCGAGCAAGCCCAGCTCCGCTGCCTGCAGCTGGCCCAGGCTCAGCTTGTCTTCTTGGGGCGTGAGCCGGCGCACCAGCACGTCGTGCCCCGCCAGGATGCTCGTGCCCATCATGCGCGGAGGGTGCTCGACGCAAGCCCTAAAAGCCGTCTCCACCTCGGCCGCGCGCGACGGCGAGCCGGAGCGGGGAGCGAGCACGTCCACGCTGCAGCGAGCCTGCTCCTTCAAGTCGAACAGCCAGCTGCCGTCGTCGCCCCCTTTTCCGCGCACCAGCACCGCGACGCGCAGCGACCCCAAGCTGCCGGTGCCGGCGATGCGCTGAGCAACGTCCAAGATCTCCAGCTGCTCGAGCTGGGGGCCGCCGGTCTCGGCGCTGCGCTCCACGAACAACGCCAGTGCCTCGGGCACGGCGCGCGCGATTTCCTCGGGCACGTCCCAGTAGCGCTCGCCGCGCACGAAGTGGCGGCCGGACGCGTCCGCGCGGGTCCGGTCGTCGAGCAGCTTCTTCTTCGAGCGCGTGTCGACTCGCTCGATCAGCCGCGCCACCGACGGCGGCGCCGGCGGCAGCGGGATCTCCATGCCCGATGCCGCGGCGTGGCTGTCGATCAGCCGCTCGCACAGGCCGAGCACGACTGGTCCACTCTGACCCAGCTCGCGACCGGCCAGCAGCAAGCTGGTCGCCAGGCGCAGCACGTCCCAGCGCCAGGCTCCCTGCGTGGCCTCATCGAAGTCGTTGAGGTGAAAGCCCGCGTGGCCTTTTTTCCAATGCGCGCCCTCGTGCAGAGCCGGGCTGTAGGCGCCGAAGTTCTCGAGGTGCGCGTCCCCCTGAATCCAGCCGGAGCCCTCCGGCCCCGCAGCGAGCTCCGGCTCCGCTGCCAACAGCTCGTAGAAGAGCGGCGCCGCCCCGCGCAGGAAGCCGAGCGGCGAAGCGCTCATCCTTGCCAGCTTGCGCGAGAGCAGCTGGGGGAAGCGCTCGGTGCGCTCCCGGTCGAGCTCCAGCTGTCGGAGCGCCAGCTGCCTGGGGGTCACCGGCCGACGCTACTCCGGCGCGCCCGCGCCCGTCATCAGTTGCCGGGTGGGTCGACGGTTTCGACGCGCGCCGGCCATTACCCCACGTGCGGTGCGCGCCGGGGGGGCGCGAACCATCAACACCACTGAATTTTTCCGCCGCGCCGGTCCCCCAGCGGGCGTCGCGAAGGATTGCGGACCAGCTGCGAAGGCTGGGCGCACTTACTAGGACCGAAAACGGAGCCCCATGGAAAACGTGAGCAATATGTTCCGCAGTCAGGCGCGCTGGCTGCTCAGCTTTGGTTTTGCCGGCAGCTTGCTGATGGCTTGCGGCGGCGAAGATCCGCCACCTCCGATGGGCGGCATGTCGGGCGCGACGTCCGGGGGCACGAGCCCGAGCGGCGGTAGCGCGTCGACCGCTGGCAGCCCTGCCACGACCGGCGGGACCGGCACTGCGGGTGCTGGTGCTGGCACCGGCGGTAGCGGCGGGTCCCCCACGGGTGGGACGAGCTCGACGGCCGGCAGCAGCTCGACGGCCGGCAGCGGCGGCTCGACCGGTGGCGCTGCAGCGGCCGGTGGCAGTGGCGGTTCGACTGGAGGCGGCGGCGCGGCGACTGGCGGCGGCGGTAGCGGCGGCTCGGGCGGCGCTTCGGGCGAGCCCACTGCCGTCGCTAACATCATGGGCCTCAACGGCATGACCGTCATGGGCACGGCGACCTTCACGCAGGGCGGCACCATGACCAAGCTGGTCCTCAATCTCACGGCGTGCCCCGATGGCGTGCACTCCTCACATCTGCACCAGAACCCCTCGTGCGAGGACAACGGCGACGCGGCCGGCGGACACTGGGTTGGCAAGGGCGAGATGTTCGGTGACTACACCTGCACTGGCGGCATGGTGACCAAAGAGCTCTCACGCCCCACGTCGGATTGGACTGTCGGCGGTGCTGCCGCTACCGACGTCACGCTGCATGCGTTCATGGTTCACGCGATGGGCGATGATACGGGCTCGGGCGCCCGTATCGGCTGCGGCCTCCTCGTCAAAAAGTGATGAGGCTGGGCTGGCGGAGCTGGGCGCCGGCAGTGCTATCGCTGGCCAGCATCGTCGCCGCGTGTAGCGACGACGCTGACGATGGCGACCTGTCACCTGCGGGCAACGCGGGTGGTGG